>NZ_CAXRDQ010000064.1:0-39608 GCF_964229365.1 Abyssibacter sp.
GTCTACTACGTGTCGCTCAAGGGCGTGACCGGGTCGAACCGCCTGGATACGGACGAGGTGGCCAAGCGCGTGCGCCAGCTCAAGGCGCATATCAGCTTGCCGATTCTCGTTGGATTCGGGATACGCGATGCAGATACCGCGGCCATCGTCGCCGACACGGCTGATGGCGTCGTGATCGGCTCGGCACTGATCCAGGCGCTGGTCGACCGCGGTGAACGTCCCGCTGTCGACGTGGCACGAAACTTTCTTGCACCGATACGCGCGGCAATGGATGCTGGCGCGCAGACCTCAGGGAACGCAGCATGAGCTGGTTGGAGAAACTGATGCCGTCCCAGGCCACCGGCCGGGATCGCAAACGCAATGTACCGGAAGGCTTGTGGGTCAAATGCGACAAGTGTCAGGCGGCGCTTTATCGTGCCGAACTGGAACGCAGCCTGGACGTCTGTCCGAAATGTGACGCGCACCGGCCTATCGCCGCACGCCGACGAATCGATCTGCTACTGGACCCCGATGGCCGTGAGGAGTTGGCGAGCGGTCTGGAAGCGACTGATCCGCTCAAGTTCAAGGACACCAAGCGCTATCGCGACCGTCTGGTCGCGGCGCAAAAGAGTTCGGCTGAAAAGGACGCCCTGGTCGTCATCAAGGGCACGCTGAACGGGGTTCCTGTCGTCGTCGCCGCATTTGATTTCAATTTCATGGCCGGCTCCATGGGCAGCGTGGTCGGCGAGAAATTCGTCCGGGCCGTCGATGCCTGCCTGGCCGAGGACCGTGCCTTGGTCTGTTTCACCGCCAGCGGCGGTGCGCGCATGCAAGAGGCCTTGTTCTCGCTGCTGCAAATGGCCAAGACCAGTGCTGCGCTGGCCCGGCTGGCCGAGCGTGGCTTGCCCTATATCTCGATCATGACCCATCCCACCACCGGTGGCGTGTCCGCGAGTCTGGCCATGCTGGGCGATATCAATGCCGCGGAACCCGGCGCCCTGATCGGTTTCGCCGGACCCCGGGTGATCGAACAAACAGTGCGACAAACGCTGCCCGAGGGTTTCCAACGCGCCGAGTTCCTGTTGGAGCATGGCCATATCGACATGATCATCGACCGCCGTGAAATGCGTGAGCGTCTGCATCGTCTGCTGTCGATCCTGATGCAGCGGCCGGCCGCCTGAGCGGAATGAGCCCGGCGCCTGATCCGGCGCTAACCGCTTGGCTGGAGCGCCTTAACGCGCTGGACCCGACCCGCATCGAGTTGGGGCTGGAACGGGTCCGGCTCGTCGCCCAGTCGCTGGGCATTCTGTCGCCGCCGGCCCGCGTGCTCACCGTCGCCGGCACCAACGGCAAGGGCAGCACGGTCGCGTTGGCCGAAGCGGTGGCGCTGGCGGCCGGGTTGCGGGTCGCCTGCTATACCTCGCCGCATATCCTGCGTTTCAACGAGCGACTGCGCATCAATGGTGTGGAGGCGAGCGATACCGACATCGTCGCCGGCCTGGATGCCGTGGAGGCCGCCCGTGGAGCGGTGCCGCTGACCTATTTCGAGTTCATCACCCTGGCGGCGCTGTGGCATATCAGCCAGCTGGATCTGGACCTCTGGATTCTGGAGATCGGTCTGGGCGGACGTCTGGATGTGGTCAATGTGATCGACGCCGATGTTGCCGTGATCACATCCATAGGGCTGGATCACCAGGATTGGCTTGGCGACAGTCGTGATGCGATTGCCCTGGAGAAGGCGGGCATTCTTCGACCTGGGCGTCCGGTGGTGGTTGGCGAACTCGATCCACCGTCGGCGCTGACCGACCGCCTCAACCGGCACGACGGACCAGTGGTTCGGGCCGGCTCCGACGCGCTTCGATGGACCGGTGATGGTCATGGCACCTGGCATCTGCAAGCGAACAATCGCAGGTGGGCTGATCTTCCAGTTCCCGGCATCGGAGGTGTCTGCGCCCAACAGAATGCCGCCGTGGCGATTGCCGCGCTCGGTCTGATCGGTGCCGGAGTACAGGAAGAGGCGCTGCGACAAGGCCTGTCCCATGCCCGCATCGTCGGACGGTTTCAGACGATTGGCAGCGCGCCGGCGGTCATTGTGGATACCGCTCACAATCCGCAGGCGGCCGAAATGCTTGCGCGGTCGCTCGTGCAGCGCATCGGAGCTGGCGCGCTGCATGGTGTGTTGTCCATGCTGGCAGACAAGGATGTCAGCGCGACCGTCGAGGCGTTTCTGCAGCGGGTGGAGCCGGTCGGGCCGGTCCACTGGTATTTCGCGGATTCGACGGGGCCGCGAGGGCTCCGGGCTGAGCAGCTTCGAGCACGATCAGGGCAGCACGGAGCCTGCTACGCCGGTGTTCCAGAGGCCCTGGACGCCGCGCGCATGGCGGCCGGCGCTGCCGGGCGTGTCGTATGCTTCGGCTCCTTCCTGACTGTTGAAGCAGCGCTTCGCCATATCCATGACTAATGCTCTCAAGGCCAGATTGCTGGGCGCCGCCGTGTTGGTTGGCGTGGCGCTGTTGGTACTCGGCGCGCTACTCGGCGGCCCCAAGGAGCGCGCGGCACCGGCGGGCAACGTGATCATCGTGCAGCCGGGGCTGGAAAAACCGCCGGCGCTGGCACAGCGGCAAACGCCCACGCCGCGCGATGAGCCCGCCGAAGTGTCGGACTCGCAGCGCACGGCGCAGGCGCAACGGGCGGAGTCGCGGGTCGCGGACACCCCGGCAGCGGTCGAGACGTCCAGACCCAAGCCGCCGACTAAGCCAACCACCAAACCGCGGCCATCAAGCGATCCGGCTCCGCAGCGCACTGAACCCGCGAAGGCAGCTGAGTCGCCTGCTGCGACAAGCTCGAGCAAGACCGAGCCAACCGCGCCGGCAAAGAACGACCTCTATGCGCAAATCGCCGGTACCGCGCCAGCGCGCGAGACCAAGGCCGACGAGCCTGCCACGACCAAACCAGCGCCGAGCAAGCCAGCGCCGAGCACGGCGAAACCGGCGGCGCCGGCGGATCCGGCGGCAGGCTGGCGCGTCCGCGTGGCCTCATACGGTGACCGGAGCAATGCCGAGCGAACGGCCGCCCGGCTACGTGATGGTGATTTTCAGACCCAGCTCGAACCGGTGCAGGTCGGCGGCAAGACCTATACCCGCCTTTATGTGGGGCCGTACGCGACGGAGCGGGGGGCGCGTGCTGCGCAGAGCAGTCTCAAGACCAAGATCGGCGAATCGGGGCAACTCATCGCGCCGAAGTGATCGGCCCGCGGTCGCCGATTCCGCATTCGGCCCACGGCGGATTGTTGCTACACTATGACACCGTCGTCGGCGCCGCCGACAGGCTTCGCGAATTGCCGTTTCGGACCGGACCATGTGCCTCCACACCTTCGATCGCTGCAATGCATCCTTGTGGTCACAGTTCCAGCCCGGTTGATCGCTTGCGTCCTCTCGTAGCATCGTCGCGCGGCTGATCTGCCATGGTCTGGGTCGACTATCTCATTCTGGCCATCGTCGCAGTATCGGCGGTGATCAGCCTGTTTCGGGGCTTCATCAAGGAAGCCTGTTCGCTGACGACCTGGATCGTGGCGTTCTGGGTATCGATCCGGTTCGCATCCACCGTCGCGAGCCTGTTCGAACCGTATATTTCGGCGCCCTCGGCCCGTTTGGGGCTTGGGTATGTCCTTTTATTCCTGCTGGTCTTGATTCTCGGCGCGATCGGCACACATTTCCTGACTGAACTGGTCAAGAAAACCTATTTCGCCGGCACTGATCGAATGGTTGGCGTGTTGTTTGGCATCGCCCGCGGCCTGATTCTGGTCACTGTGCTGGTCATGGCCGCGCAAATCTTTACGCCGGTGCAGCAGGATCCGTGGTGGCAGGCTTCGGCTTTTCTTCATCATTTTGAAGAGATGGCGGACTGGGTCCGGGGCTTTTTGCCGGACGATTGGTCGCAGACCGTGATCGAGCGTGCGGTCACGGAACAAAGTGGCGAGTAACGACGCCACAGGTTTGATTTAAACGGACACAAGTTATGTGCGGAATTGCCGGAATCGTGTCTCACCAGCCCGTGAATCAGGAGCTGTACGACGCCCTGACCGTGCTGCAGCATCGCGGGCAGGACGCTGCCGGCATCATGACCGATGCCGACGGGCGGCTTTATCTCCGCAAGGAGAACGGACTGGTTCGCGATGTGTTTTCACAGGCACACATGGAATCCCTGGTCGGCAACATGGGCATCGCCCATGTGCGGTATCCCACGGCCGGCTGCGACTCCAGCGCCGAGGCGCAGCCGTTCTACGTGAATTCGCCGTTTGGTGTCGCACTGGCGCATAACGGTAACCTCACCAATGCCGACCTGCTTAAACGCGAGCTGTTCATCCAGGACCGCCGGCACATCAACACCGATTCCGACTCCGAAATCCTGCTGAACATCTTTGCCCACGAGTTGATGGAACGGGACAAGCTGCGGCTGACCGCCGAGGATGTGTTCGAGTCGATCTCGCGCGTCCATGAGCGCTGCCGCGGCGCCTATGCGGCCGTGGCGATGATCAGCGGTGTGGGCATGGTCGGTTTTCGCGATCCGCATGGCATCCGTCCCGTGGTGTACGGCAAGCGCGAAACGCCCGAGGGCACGGACTTCATCATCGCCTCGGAAAGCGTGGCGCTGGACAGCCTGGGCTTTGAACTCATTGGCGATATCCAGCCGGGGCAGGCGGTGTTCATCTCCACCGATGGCCTGATCGCCACACGCCAATGCGCGCCGGCGGCGACCTACGCCACCTGCATTTTCGAGTACGTGTACCTCGCGCGGCCGGATTCGGTGATCGACGACGTCTACGTTTACAAGGCCCGCCTGCGCATGGGTGCGACGCTGGCCGACAAGATCCGGCGTGACTGGGGTGAGCATGACATTGACGTGGTGATCCCGATTCCGGACACCAGCCGCACAGCAGCCGTGCAGCTGGCCAACGATCTGGATGTGCCGTACCGCGAAGGGTTTATCAAGAACCGCTACATCGGGCGCACCTTCATCATGCCGGGGCAGGCGCAGCGTCGGAAATCGGTGCGGCAGAAGCTCAATCCGATTGATTTGGAGTTTCGCGGCAAGAACGTGCTGCTGGTGGACGATTCCATCGTGCGGGGCACGACATCGCGCGAGATCATCCAGATGGCGCGCGATGCCGGCGCCGAGAAGGTTGATGTCGCCTCGGCCGCGCCGCCGGTGCGCGACCCCAATGTCTACGGCCTCGACATGCCGGCGGCCAGCGAACTGGTGGCCCATGGCCGCAGCCACGAAGAGCTGGAGCGCCTGCTGGGCGCCGACCGGCTGATCTACCAGGATCTCAACGACCTGATCGAGGCCGTCCGTGTGGGCAATCCGCACCTGAAGGACTTTGACACCTCGGTGTTCGACGGGCGGTATCCGACGCAGGACGTCGATGCGGACTACCTGAACCAGCTCGAGTTGTTCCGCAGCGACGCCGCCAAGGATGCGCGCCGCCGGATCGGCCAGCCGGTGATCGAGATTCACAACACCGCGTAAGCATAGGCGGCGCCGGTGACGCCGGCGCCGCGTTACGGCATGCTGCGCAGCCCATGGCGACCCGCTTGAAACGATGAGCGACCCAAGCAGACCTACCGATCCCGACCCCACGTGGGGTACAGCGACTCTGGGCGTGCGTGCGGGGGAGATGCGCTCGGAGTTTGGTGAGCATTCGGCCGCGATTCACGCCACCTCCAGTTTTGTATTCGACAGCGCCGAGGCGGCAGCCCGCCGGTTTTCTGGTGACGAGCCGGGCCTGATCTACTCGCGGTTCACCAACCCCACGGTGCAGGGTTTCGAGCGCAAGCTGGCGGCCATGGAAGGGGGCGATACCGCGGTCGCGACGGCCTCCGGTATGAGCGCGATTCTGGCGCTGTTGCTGGCGACATTGCGCACGGGCGATCACTTGGTCGCGGCGCAGGGCTTGTTTGGCTCCACCACGGGGCTGCTGAACAACATCATCGGTCGTTTCGGGGTGGAGACCAGCTATGTCGCCCCGGCCGACACCGATGGCTGGCGCGCGGCCGTGCGGCCGAACACGCGGCTGTTTCTGGCCGAGAGCCCGACCAACCCGCTGTGTGAGCTCACCGACATTCCGGCGCTGGCGGACATCGCCCGCGACGTGGGCGTGCTGCTGGCCATCGACAACTGCTTCTGTACGCCGGCCCTGCAAAAACCCCTGGATCTGGGTGCGCATCTGGTGCTGCATTCGGCGACCAAGTTCCTCGACGGCCAGGGGCGTGCCGTGGGTGGCGCAGTGGTTGGCGATGCCAAGATCGTCGGCGAAGACGTGTTCAGCGTATTGCGCACGGCGGGTCCCTGCATGAGCCCGTTCAATGCATGGATCTTCCTGAAGGGGCTGGAAACCCTTGCGGTTCGGATGCAGGCACATTGCGAGCGCGCCGAGCGCCTGGCCGCTTGGCTGGATGCGCATCCAGCCGTGGAGCGTGTGTACTACACCGGGTTGCCCGACCATCCCCAGCATGCCCTGGCCAATGCCCAGCAATCGGCGCATGGCGCGATCGTCGCCTTTGATCTGCGGGGCGGTCAGGCGGCGGCGTTCAGGCTGATCAATGCGACGCGGCTGTTCTCCATCACCGCCAATCTCGGAGACACGCGGAGCACGATCACGCATCCGCCAACGACCACGCATTACCGTATCGGCCCCGAATTGCGCGCCAAGGCGGGCATCAACGACGGGCTGGTGCGGCTCTCGGTGGGGCTGGAAGATTCGGACGACCTGATCAAAGATCTAGACCGCGGTTTGCGATGAGCAGGGCCAGCCCGGTGCTGGCGGCGTATCTGGCGTCCGCACCCGCGGATAAGTGCCGGCTTGTGCTGGCGCTGCAAACCGCCGGAGTCGACGACGTGCAGACGACGATGCCCGCACAGCCGGGCCGGCCGGCTGCCCCGCAGCTGCTCCATCCGTCCAAGGTGCGTAAGCGCAAGCTCGGGTCTGCAGCGGGTCGGGCTGCCCTGGTCCACGCCGTCGCCCACATCGAGTTCAATGCGATCAATCTGGCCCTGGATGCCGTGCTGCGATTTGCCGGCATGCCCGCCGAGTACTACGACGACTGGCTGAGTGTGGCGCAGGACGAGGCGCGACATTTCATGCGGCTGGCCGGGCGGTTGGCCGAACTAGGCATCGCTTATGGCGACCTGCCTGCGCACAACGGGCTATGGGAGATGGCGGAAAAGACCGCTGGCGATGCCATGCACCGCATGGCGCTGGTTCCGCGCGTGCGGGAAGCCCGCGGACTGGAGGTGACGCCGGGCATGATCGAGCGGCTGCTGGATGCCGGTGACGATGCCACCGTCGAGCACCTGCGGGTGATTCTCGCCGAGGAGGAACGCCACGTCGAAATCGGTTCCCGCTGGTTTCGCTATCTTTGTGACCGCCAGGGCGTCGACGCCGCCGCGACATTTCCGCGCCTGCTGGACCACTACGGCGTGGCCGCTGCGCGCGGGCCGATCAATCGACCTGCGCGTCTGCGTGCGGGGTTCACCGATCAGGAACTCGATGCGATACGCGCCTAGCGCATGGTCTGACCGGCTTGGCCTGGGGCGCGAACATGGATTGCCGAGCCGGATCGGGGCGCCTGCATAGCGCGTCTGATCTCCATGGCCTAGTTCGTTAGCGCAGTGGTCGGCGAGTCTTCGATGGCGGACAGGGGCACGACAGGCAATGCGACCGACGACGGTTGCAGGGTGGTGCTGTCGATACGCAGCACACCAACCAGCTGATCCAGCAAATCCGTGACGGGCGGCAGGCCATGCGGAAAATCGCTGGCGCCGATGGCCACGCGCAGGCTGTGGCCTTGCTTGATCACGAAACTGGACGGAAAGACTTCGATCTGTGCCAGTACCGCTTCGCCTGGTGTCAGCGGCGCGACTGAATCCTCGGTAAACGGGTGCCATGGCTGGATCGATTGGCCGTCCAGCGTACGCGACTTGCTGACGTCGACCTCGCGCAGCGACAGCGTGAGCGTGCCGTTGGTGATCTCCGTGGAGGTTCCGCCGGGGCTTACATCGGTGATGCGTACGGCGAGGCTGCCGTCCGTGCCGGCGACGGAGGCAACCCATAGATCGGCCTGGATCGGGCCGTTGACGTAATAGTCCTCGGTCATCGGTGCCGTCGTGTACGTCACCGCGCCGAGCAGCGGAATCTCATTGAGATTGTTCTGACCCTGGAAGCAGGGCAGCGGCACCAGTTCCAGCACGCCGGCGGTCCACTGCGACGAGCTGATTGAGCAAATTCCCTGCACCGGGTATTGCGCGGTGTAGTTGGGGGCTTCTTCCAGCGTCGGCAAATCGGCGGTTAGGGTCTGGTCGCCGCGCAGATACCAGCGTTCCAGGCGGGCTTCGGGGTGCGGCCAGTCGGTGGCGCGCAGGTACCGTTCTTCGCCGTACGCATATTGCGTGACGTTGGGGACGGTCTCGGCGTCGTTATCCATATCGCGCAGATACTTGTCGAACCAGAGCAGGGCGATGTGGTTGATGTCGGGCACGCCGTCGGCAGGCAGGCCAGCGCCGGATGAGGCATCCAGATGGGTCCAGGGGCCGATCAGCAGCTTGCTGGTCGCGTTGCGCTTGATCACGTCGTAGAGCATGGGCTCGCCACGCTGGAAGAGGTCGTGAAGTCCGCCGATGACAAAGGTGGGCACCTGAATCCGGTCCGCGACTTCGATGGGTGAGCGCGTCCGCCAGAACGCGCTGTCGTAGTTCTGCCCGCCCGTCCCCAGGACGGATTGGGCGATGATCGGCAGGTCGTAACTCAGGGTGCCAATCAAATGATCGGTGAGCGTGGACAGCGCTTCCGGCGATGGGTGAGCGGGAATCAGCCCCAGCCCCGTGACCAGACCAATCCAGAGAGGGATGAAGCCGACGTTGACCTGCCCACCCGCGAACACGATGTCGCGGTAGGCATCACCCATCGGCACGATAGCGAAGATCGCCTCGTGGGCCGGGTGCTGCCAGGCACCGGTGTAGATCTGGGTGATTCCCATGAACGATGGACCCCAGGTGCCGATCCGGCCATTGCTCCATGGCTGTTCGACGATCCAGTCGAGCACTTCCTTGTAGTCCAGCTGCTCGCGTTCGCTGAAGATCTCCCAGGTGCCTTGTGACGTTCCGGTACCGCGCACATCCACCGTTACATGAGCGTAGCCGTGTTCGACCAGAAAGGCATTGAACGCGAACCCTTCGACATAACCACTGGCGCTCTTGTTGTAGCCGGTCTGGGTCAGGATGACCGGGAGCGCGGAGGAGGCCGCATTGCCGTCGGCATCGGCCGGCAGCATCACCTGTGCGGACAGTTTTACCCCGTCGCTCATGGTGATGTATTCGGCCGGCAGCCGGGTGGTGTTCTCGAATTCGGGCTGCCGCTGGTAATCGAACCATTCGGCCGAGACAGCAGGATTGTCGCTGCCACCCGTCGGGGCGGACGCCGCGTCATCGCCACCGGAACATCCGGTTAATGCGGCTGCGAACAGGGCGAACGGAATGCTGGCGAACCAGCCTGAGCGGATTGCGGTCATGTCTGCCTCCAGTGTTGGATCGACGCGCTTTGGCGTCTGCCCGATCGAGCGCCGGGCTGTTAGCGCATCAGCATGCAATAGATTGCATCATCACGGCATTGGCCGAGAAGCAGCGATCACCCTCAGAAAATACCAAGGACCGGCTAGTGGCGCCGCCGGCTGCTTGTTCAGGTGGCCGCCGGTGCCTCAATCGGCAGCGAGCGGATGGTGCCGTCTGCCGCCAGCGTAATCACCGAGCCACCGGTCTCGACGCTCCAGTCTTCCAGCACATAGCGTTCAAGCACCTGCTTTCTGCGGCCGATACGGTGAATCGCCGGCCGGTGCGTATGCCCATGGAAGATTCGCTGCACCTGTTCGGTTCGGGCGGCTGCATACAGCGCTTTGGCATCGACATCGGTGATGTTCAGCGCCTTCATGGGCGTGCCACCACGGCTGCGCTTGCGCAGGCGGTCGGCGATGCGTTCGCGCCAGCGTTGGGGCATGCCGTAATAGGCACGTTGCACGGCGACGCTGCGCACGATGCTGCGATACGTCTGATAACCGCGATCCTGCGTGCAGAAGCGGTCGCCATGTGTGAGTAGCGTGGGCACGCCGGCCAGTTCCCCGACCCAGGGATCGCTCAGCAGCGTGACGCCGGTGGCCTCCGCGAACACCCGGCCGAGCAGAAAATCCCGATTGCCGTGCATCACGTAAATTGTCACACCAGCCTGGGTTGCGGCGGCGATGGCGTCCACGGCCTCGGCATGTTCAGGCATGGACAAATCATCGCCGAGCCACACGTTGAACAGATCGCCAAGAATGTAAATCGCGTCCGCGTCTCTCGCCGGACCGGCGAGGTATTCGACAAAGCGCCGGGTGAGTCCGTCACCCGGCGCCAGATGCAGGTCAGAGAGTAGGTGGATCACTCAGGCTCGACGATGCGCACCGATTCGATCACGACCAGCGGTTGCGGAACGTCCGAGCGGAACGGTCCCTGTGCGCCGGTGGGCAGCTCGGCAATCTTGTCGACCACGTCCATGCCCTCGACCACCTTGCCGAACACCGTGTAGCCGTAGCCGAACGAGGTTTCGCTGCGGAAATCCAGACGACCGTTGTCGCCGTGGTTGATGAAGAACTGTGCCGTGGCCGAATGCGGGTCGTTCGTCCGCGCCATGGCGACTGAGCCACGGACGTTCGAAAGGCCGTTGTTGGCTTCGTTCTTGATCGGGTCACGCGTGTCTTTGCGCTGCAGCGATTCGGTGTAACCGCCGCCCTGGACCATGAAACCCTCGATGACCCGGTGGAACACCGTGCCGTCGAAGTAGCCGTCGTTCGCGTATTCAACAAAGTTGGCCACGGAGACAGGCGCCTTGTCGGCATTGAGTTCCAGCACGATCGGGCCTTCGGAGGTCTGCATGTCCACGCGGACCATGTCGGCGGTGGCAACGGCGGAAGTGGTCATCAGTAAGAGTCCAGTCAGTAGTGTTTTGCGAGTCAACATGTAGGTCCATGTCTGTGCGAAGTGATTCCGTGCGCATGATAGTCGGCGAGCGCGATAAAACCGACCCTTGGCCGATTTCGGAACATCGTCCCACCGCTCTTGTCTTCATAAATGCGGGGGGACAAAAACTGCAATGCACATGGAGGTACACCAATGGCCAGCTCTGATGCCGACCTGAAAACCGTGAAGGACGATCTCAACCAGCTACGCGCGGATGTCCGTTCGCTCGCGGAAACCATGCAGACCACGGCCAAGGACCGTGCTGCAAGCGCGAAGACCCGCGTGAAGGAAGGTGTGGACCAAGGCAAGGATCAGCTTATGGCCGCCGAGCAGAAGGCCGAACAGCAGATCGCCGCCCACCCGCTGCAAAGCGTTGGCATCGCGTTCGGCGCGGGGTTTCTGATCGGCCGACTCGCCGGGCGATAGCATCGTGCTGCTTGAGCGCGCCCGGCGCGCCACGCGCTGGGGCGCGTTCTCGTTATTGCTATGGGCGCTGTTCGGCGCGTGGCTTAGCGTGGCGATCTACTACGGGCTGCGCATCTATCTGCCCGACGTGATCGCTGCGGCCGGCGTCTCGATCATCGCATTGCTGATCTACGGTCTTGCGTCGACCTGGCGCGGCCATCGGCAACGCAAGAAACAGCGGGAGGCGCAGACACCGCCTTCCATGCCGTCGGAGATGATCGAAATCCTCGAACGCTGGACCGCCGAGCAGCCCTGGTTGGCGGTCGGCATTGCCGCAGGTGCTGGCTGGATGACCGCGCGCAGCGACGGCGACCCGGAGAAGACGATGCACCAGCTGCTGGACGTGCTGCGCGGGATGGAGGCGGCGCGGCAGGCACAAGCCGGGGCCCAATGACCCGGCGTTAGATTGTCAGGCGATTGCCGACCTTGAGTCTGCCGGGTCGGCATGGCGCTCTCGGTTGCCCGCGCGTTCCACGGCCTCAATTGCATCGTCCAGCACCTCCAGCCCGGCGCCGGTGCGGTGTGCACCTTCTGACAAGACCCGTCTGAAATTCCGGCCGCCAGGCTGCCCGTGGAACAGCCCCAGGACAGGCCGGATCAAGCGCGCCATTGACGTGCCGGTGGCAAGCTCCTGGGCGATATGGCTTCGATACCCCGCCAGTGCATCCAGCCGGGTGATCGGCCGGCTGCCGGTGCCGAACAAGCGGCTGTCGACCTCGCTGAGCAGATACGGTCGCTGGTAGGCCGCGCGCCCCAGCATCACGCCGTCCACGTGGCCCAGATGCTCCTCGCTCTGGGCGAGATCCTCGATGCCGCCGTTGATCGCGATTGTCAGCGCCGGGCGCGCCTGCTTGACGCGATAGACGAAATCGTAGCGAAGCGGGGGAATGTCGCGGTTTTCCTTGGGTGAAAGACCATCGAGCCACGCCTTGCGAGCATGCACGGTGAACACCTCGCAGCCTGCAGCGGCCACGGTATCGATGAACCGCTCGAATGGCTCGTAGGCATCCTGCCGGTCGATGCCAACCCGGGTTTTCACCGTCACCGGAATCGTCACCGCCGCCTGCATCGCGGCCACACAGTCGCCCACCAAGCCCGGCTCCGCCATCAGACAGGCGCCGAAACGGCCGTTCTGCACCCGGTCCGACGGACAGCCGACATTCAGATTGACCTCGTCGTAACCCCAGTCCTGCGCGAGCTTCGCACAGTGGGCAAGCGCCGCCGGATCGCTACCGCCGAGTTGCAGCGCGACCGGGTGCTCCGACTCTCCGTAAGCAAGATGCCGCTCCACATCGCCATGGATTAGCGCGCCCGTCGTCACCATCTCGGTGTAGAGCAGCGCGTGGCCAGAAAGGATGCGGTGGAAGGCCCGGCAATGGCGGTCCGTCCAGTCCAGCCTCGGTGCGACGCTGAAGCGCCACTGGCGGGAATTTGAAGAATTACTCGACAAAACAGTTGCTTATCCTGGTTTCTTGTCCTCCATAGGACACGCGTTTTTGTGCATTTAGAGGTATTATAGAGACGGTGGTGCACAAAAAAGTGCACAACGAGTGAGCGTTGTGCACCGGAATTGGAGGAAGAATGGCGACCATAACTAAGTGGAAGAATGCGAACGGGACGATGTCATATCGGGCCCTCATACGTGTCAAGCGAGAGGGCAAGATTATCGCGTCTGAGTCCCGCACGTTTCCGCGTCGTGCCATGGCCGAGAACTGGTCGCGTAAGCGCGAGACCGAGATCAAAGGGGAGGGCAGTACTCGAAAGCTGGCGCTAAAAGACATCACCGTTGGCGACGTCATACACCGCTATCGTGCCGAGTACGAACAGCTCAGTGGATGGGCTCGCTCAAAACGTGAGCATCTGCGGTTCCTCGCCAAGCACGATATCGGGCGCGTCAAAGTCCAGGACCTGACGAGTCAGGTGTTGATCGACCATGTGCGGACAAGGCGACAGGCTGGTACAGGGCCATCAACTGTCATGAACGACATCACTTGGCTGAAAGCCGCGTTCTCGCCGATGAATGTCGCGTGGGACTTACCGTTCGATATGACTGTGTTTGAAGACGCTCTGCAGTTCAGCCGCGACCAGAAACTCGTCCGTCGTTCACGGCGACGTACGCGTCGCCCGACAAAGGATGAATTGAGCCGGCTCGACAAGTACTTCGCGCAGTCTGATCAGAACGCCATGATCCCCATGCAGGAGTGCGTCAAATTTGCGCTCGCGTCCTCACGCCGACAAGCCGAGATCACCCGGCTTCGGTGGGACGACTTGATTGAGAAGGATCTTGTGATTGTAGTGCGGGACGTGAAGCACCCTCGCACCAAGAAAGGGAATGACCTTGAAAGCAAGCTCACGCCCGAGGCGCTCGAGATCATCAAACGCCAGCCGCGAACCAGTGAACTGATCTTCCCGTACAACCCCAAGTCCGTTGGAGCACGGTTCACCCGCGCTTGCCGAATACTCGGAATTCAGGATCTCCGCTTCCACGATCTCCGTCACGAGGCTACATCGAGGTTGTTCGAGCGCGGGTATGCGATCCACGAGGTGGCAGCGTTTACGCTCCACCTGGATTGGAACATCCTTCGCAGCTATACACATTTGAAAGCGAAGGATGTTCCAACCCGGCCGTATCAGGCGGCATAGGCCATCCCGATGTGGTGGCGTTTGGCTTGAGCGCGTTGCTCGTCGATGAGTTGTGCGAGATCTTCGATGTGGACGAACCAAGGTGACTTTTGCGATCCCGTCCGAAATGTCGGAACGGGTAGTTGATTTGTCGCGGCCTTGCGTCGGGCCTGACCTTCTTCCATCCCGAAAAAATCGCCGCAAATCGCGGTGAGTTCAACGATGGGACTGCCGAATCTTTGGACCAGGATTTCTGCAGTAGAACGGTTCATGGTGATATACGTGGTGTGCATGTACATCATCAAAGGGACGGGGCCGGACATTTGCGCATCGCATGACCGCTGGGGCACTTATTTGGCCGATTGCATCTCGTCGAACTGGCCGCGTTGTGCCAACAGCCGTCATTCGCAGGTCAGTTTTTTCTCTTGCCAAGCCGTCCGTCTGACCGGGACCGAACCCGTTTACTGATAAACCGGACACCGGTCGTTTCGGGGTTCTCCAGGGGGCGTAGTACCCCCTCCATCGCATCCCGTCGCCCCGTGTGAGAAAAAAATCAATGCTGAGGCACTTTGTTCGCCAAGTGATTGTCTGAGTTTCCGACTTATCAGATATACTTCAAGCAGTCCTCCTCAGCTACGTTCTCGTCACTTGCATATCAATTCTCACAAATTGGTCTGGTTCCTGGTCATCCTCGTGCTGGCCAGCCGCATCCTGGGTGCGCATGCCCATGCGTGCTCGGACGGTGACCTCGATTGCCTGAAGGAAGCGCATGCAGACGCGATTGCTCACGTTAGTGAAGCGTGCGCAGACGAGACCTGCATAGACACCAAGGTTGAAGCGGCAGACGGCATCCTGGTCAAGCTGCTCGACGTCGATGAAAGCGATTTGCTCGCCGTTGTTGCAGCTGTATTGCTGGGCTTGTTTATCGCGCCGCGCATATTGCTCGTCGCGCAGCGCACCACGCCGGTGCCTCGCCGCCGTGTTGGTCTCAGCCCCCCAGCGCGAGCCCCGCCCTTAGCACTCTAGATATCGCCTCCGGTGCCAATGCGGCACCGCCATGCGCCTTTTCGGCGCAACGATTTCTGGAGTCACCATGTCTGGTTATTTTTGCCGGATGGCGCTTTTCGCCATCGGGTTCACTTGGCTTGCAGCGGGCCATGCACAACCGCAAACCGCTGACGCCCTGACCTTGGGCGAGACGATTCAACGGGTCACAGACAACAACCCGTCCCTGGCGGCCTATGCGCCGCGCTTGAAAGCCTTGGCCGGGGAGCGAGCTTCAGCGTCGCTTTCACCGCCGTTGGCGCTCAATGCAGAGGCGGATGAGTTTGGCGGGACCAATGAAGCACAGGGCATCGACGGCGTTGAGTTAACGCTGGCTCTTTCCAGCGTCATCGAGCTGGGTGATCGTCCTGCATCCCGCACCGCCATTGTTGATGCACGGGAAGGGTTGACCGTTGCACAGCGACGCACGCGGTTGCTGGATGTGCAGGCCGAAGCCGCCCGGTTGTTTGTAGAACTGGCTGCGCTGCAGCAGGAGCTTGAGGTCGCCCGCCAGGCGCAAGACCTTGCGCGCCAAGCTGAAGAAACCGTGGGCCGGCGAGTCGGCCGTGCACGCGCTCCGCAGGCGGAACTGGACCGCGCCAAGGCCGCCACGGCCCGCGCCAGCCTGGAGGTGGGCCATATCGAGCATCAGCTGCCGACTGTGCGGACCAAGTTGGCCGCGTTGTGGGGTGCTGAGCAGCCCGGATTCCAGGTAGTTGATGACGATGCGCTGTTTCATCCCGGTAGCACTGGTGCCTTCGAGCCGCTGGTCGAGGCCCTGAACCGCAATCCGGACCTTCAGCAACTGGCCAGCCAAGAGCGAATCCAAACGGCCAGCTTGCGCCTGGCCCAGTCAAACGCGCGTGGCGACATTCGCTGGCGGGCTGGCGTGCGCCGTCTGGAGGGCAGCGATAGCACGGGCCTGGTTGCCGGGGTGAGCATTCCCTTGTTCTCCGGCCGCCGCGCGCAGGGCGACATTGCCGCGGCGACGGCGCGACGCGAGGCAGCGCGGTTTGATTCACAGGCCGCCGTTATTGCCGCACGCGCGACGCTGTTTGAAGCGTGGCAGCACCGGGCCCACGCCATTGAGGCGTTCGCCATGTTGCGGGATGCGGTCATCCCCAGGTTGGAGTCTGCTCTGGCAGACACGCGTGAGGCCTACCGGGCCGGGCGCTACAGCTACCTGGAGTTGATTGCCGCCAGGCAAGAGCTGATCGATGCGCGTCTGGCGCTCGTCAACGCTGCACGCCGTGCCCATCTCAACCGAATTGAACTGGAGCGCCTGTCCGGCGCGGCGCTGACTGCTGCCGACAGCGACTCCGAACACAAGGAATCTGACCATGACCACTGAACGAGACACTTTTGCCGCGACGATGCGGGCCGTGAGCCTATCGCTGTTCATTGCAGTGCTTTCCCCGACCGCGCTCGCCGCTCAAGAAACGGACGAGCATGCCGATCACAGCGAACCCGATACGCACAATGGCCAATCGGATGACCACGGCGGTGCCGATGTCGTCCAGCTAACCGATGAGAAAATTGCATTGGCAGGGTTGCAAACGGCTGTCGCACAACCCGGCACGCTGCGCGAAACGCTGCAGGTTTACGGTCGCATCGAACCCATCCCATCACGCATGGCGGTCGTCCGGGCACGATTTTCGGGCCAGATCATTCGGCTCGATCCCGATGTCGGGCAGCGCGTGACACGTGGTGATGCCTTGGCCACGGTTGAGGCCGATGACAGCCTGCAGCGCTACACCCTGCGGGCACCCGTCAGCGGCGTGATCGTCCAGCGCATGGCAACAGCCGGTGAGGCGACTGCCGACCGCAACCTGTTGCGGATCGCGGACTATTCACAAGTCTGGGCACAGCTCGCCATCTTTCCGTCTCAGGCCGAAAAAGTGCGCGCAGGCCAAACGGTTTTGCTGCTTGGCGACGGCGTGCAAACCGAAGGCGTCATCGATTGGATCACTCCCGATGCGATGCTCGGGCCTGCGCGCCACGCGCGCGTGGTGTTGCCGAACCCCGATGGCAAGTGGACGCCGGACTCGACCATCCGCGCGGAGATCGTCACAGCTGTGACCGACGCCGCGCTCGTCGTCGAGAACCGGGCATTACAGGACATCGAAGGCCGCCCATCCGTGTTCGTTCGAGAAGCGGATGACTTTGAAGTGCACCCACTCACGCTGGGCCGCAGCGACGGCCGAGCAACGGAGGTGCTGGGCGGTTTGAAACCCGGTGTGGTGTACGTGACGGCCAACAGCTATCTGCTGAAGGCCGAGTTGGAGAAATCCAGCGCCGAACACGACCACTGAGGGCTCGTCATGATCAATTCAATTGTGCGCGCTGCGGTTGAGCAGCGCTGGCTGATATTGGCACTGATGCTGGTGTGGATCGGGGTCGTGGTGTGGAGCTACAGCTCGCTGCCCATTGATGCCGTGCCGGATATCACCAACGTGCAGGTGCAAATCAACACCGCCGCACCCGGTTACTCGCCACTGGAGACCGAGCAGCGGGTGACCTTGCCGGTAGAGACGGCGCTGTCCGGCCTGCCGAATCTGGACTACACCCGCTCGCTGTCGCGCTATGCGCTGTCACAGGTCACGGTGGTGTTTGAAGAAGGCACCGATCTGTATTTCGCCCGCAACCTGATCAACGAGCGCTTGTCTGCCGTACGCAGCCAACTGCCACCCGGCCTGGAGCCGGAGATGGGGCCTATCAGCAGCGGATTGGGCGAAATCTACATGTACGCCGTGCGCGCCGAGCCGGGTGCCACGCAGGCGGATGGCCGCCCTTGGGATGCCATGGGCCTGCGCGAAGTGCAGGAATGGATTATCCGCCCGCAGCTTGTGCTCACGCCGGGTGTGGCGGAGGTCAACAGCATTGGCGGCTTCAACAAGCAGTACCACGTGCTGCCTGATCCGCAGAAGCTGCTGGCGTGGGGTCTGTCGATGTCGGACCTGACCGACGCCCTGATGCGCAATAACAGCAATCGCGGCGCAGGCTATGTGGAGCGTAATGGCCAGCAACTGCTGGTGCGTTCACCGGGGCTGTTGGAGAGCATCGCCGACATCGAGCAAGTTGTAGTCACTCAGCGCGAGGGGGTCCCTGTGCTGGTGAACGATGTTGCCGAGGTCGCGCTCGGACGAGAGTTGCGTTCGGGGGCGGCGACCGTCGCCGGCGAGGAGGCCGTGGTTGGCACCACCATGATGTTGCTTGGTGAGAACTCGCGTGCCGTGGCGCGCGATGTCGCCGAGCGTATCGAGACCATCAACCGCTCGCTGCCTGATGGCGTGTACATCCAAACCCTGTATGACCGCACAACGCTGGTTGATAAAGCCATCTCCACCGTCCAGAAAAACCTGCTCGAAGGGGCATTGCTGGTCATCGTGGTGTTGTTCCTGCTGCTGGGCAACGTGCGCGCGGCGCTGATCACTGCCGCGGTCATCCCGCTGGCGATGCTGGCGACGATTACAGGCATGGTGCGCACGGGCGTATCGGCCAATCTGATGAGCCTGGGCGCACTGGATTTCGGGTTGATCGTGGATGGCGCCGTGATTGTGGTCGAGAACTGCATTAGACGTTTGTCCGAAGCACAACACGGCACTGGCGAGCGAAGGCTCGCGCTCAAAGAGCGACTGCATGTGGTCTATACCGCCACCAGTGAAGTGATTCGCCCGAGCTTGTTTGGCGTTGGCATCATCACCGTGGTTTACATCCCGATCTTCTCGCTCACAGGCGTTGAGGGGAAGATGTTTCACCCGATGGCCGCTACCGTCGTGATGGCGTTGCTGGCGGCCATGGTGCTGTCACTGACATTCGTTCCGGCGGCCGTTGCCCTATTCATGCGCGGGCCAGTTGCAGAGCGCGAGAGCTTGCTGATTCGCGGAGCCAAGCGGGCCTATGAGCCGCTGCTGGCTGGCGCACTGAAGTTGCGCTGGGCGCTGGTGGCCGGAGCGACGGTGCTCGTGGTGGCCAGTGGCTGGCTTGCCACCACGCTGGGGTCTGAATTTGTGCCGCAACTCGATGAAGGTGATGTCGCCATCCAGGCCCTGCGGATCACGGGCACAGGCTTGGGCCAGTCGCTTGAGCTCCAAGCTCAACTGGAACAGCGCATCAGCGAGTTTCCGCAGGTCGAAATCGCGTTTGCCCGCGTCGGTACGGCCGAAGTCGCCACCGACCCGATGCCGCCGAACATCTCAGACGGTTACGTGATGCTCAAGCCGCGCAATGAATGGCCCGATCCGAGCCTGTCCAAAGCCGAACTGGTCGAGCAGATGGAAGACGCGCTGGGCGAGTTGGTGGGTAACAACTACGAGTTCTCGCAGCCCATTCAACTGCGCTTCAACGAGCTGATCTCAGGCGTCCGGGCAGACCTTGGCATCAAGGTGTTTGGTGATGACTTGGAAGAACTGCTGCGTAGCGCGCAAGCCATCCAGGCCGTGGTGCAAGACATCGACGGTGCGGCAGACGTGCGCGTCGAGCAGGTCAGCGGCTTGCCTGTGCTGTCGGTCATCCCAGACCGCACGGCGCTGGCCCGTTATGGCCTCAATGTGCAAGCCGTCCAGGACCTGGTCGCGACATCTGTAGGCGGGACTGCTGCAGGCTTGATCTTCGACGGTGACCGCCGCTTCGAGTTGATCGTGCGGCTGCCCGAGCGCCTTCGGCAAGACCCGGCAACGCTGGAACGCCTGCCGCTGATGCTGCCAGGTGAGGGGCAGGTCGAGGGTGGCGCACGCTACCTGCCGCTCGGCGAAGTCGCCGACATCCAGCTGGCCCCCGCACCCGCCCAGATCAGCCGGGAAGACGGCAAACGCCGTGTTGTGGTCACAGCCAACGTGCGTGGACGTGACCTCGGTTCGTTCGTCGCAGAAGCGCAGCAGCGCATCAACGACCAGGTCGATCTGCATGCCGGGTATTGGTTGGACTACGGCGGCACGTTTGAGCAACTGCAGTCCGCGAGCAAGCGGCTAAGCCTTGTTGTGCCGGTCACACTGATGCTGATTCTGGGCCTGTTGCTGATGGCCTTCGGGTCGCTGAAAGACGCGCTCATCATCTTCACCGGTGTGCCGCTGGCGCTCACCGGCGGGGTGGCGCTGCTTTGGCTGCGTGACATGCCGCTGTCCATTTCAGCTGGTGTTGGCTTTATCGCGTTATCCGGTGTGGCGGTGCTCAATGGCTTGGTGATGCTGTCGTTCATTCGTGAACTTCGGGCTGATGGCAAGCCCTTGCAGCAGGCCATTATCGAAGGCGCATTGGTTCGCCTGCGCCCGGTCTTGATGACGGCACTGGTGGCCAGTCTCGGCTTTGTGCCCATGGCCTTGAACGTCGGCACCGGCGCCGAAGTGCAGCGGCCGCTGGCCACAGTAGTGATTGGCGGTATCGTGTCCTCGACCTTGCTGACGCTATTGCTCCTGCCTGCCTTGTATCGGATCGTGCATGGGCGGGAAGATGACGGCGAGCTGTCGGCAAACACCAAGGAAAGTGAAGCATGAGCGACTGCGGCTGTGAGTTCGAGGCCAGCAATCAGGCGGAGCGGCGCGTGCTGATCGCTCTGATGGCCATCAACGGGGTGATGTTTGTCGCCGAGTTCGGATTGGGTTGGCTGAGTCAATCCACCGGATTGATCGCCGACTCACTCGACATGCTCGCTGATGCGTCGGTGTATGCCATCAGCCTGTATGCGGTTGGACGCGCGGCAACGGCCAAAACGACGGCGGCACGACTGTCGGGCTGGCTGCAGATCAGTCTGGCTTGCCTGGTGTTGATCGATGTCGCCCGGCGATCTGTACTCGGAAGTGACCCGCAAAGTGAATGGATGATCGGCGTGGCGCTGGTCGCACTTGCGGCGAATGTCGTCTGCCTGTGGCTGCTTCGTAAACACCGAGATGGCGAGGTCCACATGCGTGCTGCCTGGATTTTCTCGGCCAACGATGTCATTGCCAATATGGGCGTCATCATTGCGGGTGTTCTGGTGATGGTGTCGGCGTCGCGCTGGCCAGACCTGGTCATCGGCTTGACCGTTGCCGGCATTGTTCTGCGCGGCGGCATTCGGATCCTCCGTGAGTCCAAGCAGCAGCCTGTGACGCAAGGCGCCAATACGGCCGGTGAGGTTTGATGCTGGCGGAAAGCGCTAAGTTGTTCGGCCTGTTCGTCGCCACGGCGCTCGCCGAAATCGTCGGCTGCTACTTGCCGTACTTGTGGCTGCGGCGCGACGGCAGCGCGTGGTTGCTGTTGCCGGCTGCTGCCAGTCTGGCGCTTTTCGTGTGGCTGCTCAGCCTGCATCCAGAGGCCGCGGGTCGTGTGTATGCAGCATATGGCGGTGTCTATGTCAGCGTGGCGCTGGCTTGGTTGTGGCTGGTGGATGCAGTGCGCCCGACGTATAGCGATTTGCTTGGCGTCGGGCTTTGCCTTGCCGGCATGGTTGTCATCATGCTTGGAGCACGGAATGCATGACCGAGTGACTGTCTCAACTGTCGCGGCCGACTCGAGACACCTGACATGAGCGCCGATCACGACCATGCGCATACCTCCAGCACCAGGACCTTGCTGCTGGCGCTAATCATCACGACCGGCTTCGCGGCCGTCGAGGCGATCACCGGTTGGCTGGCCAACTCGCTCGCGCTGATTGGCGATGCCGGCCACATGCTGACCGACAGTCTGTCGTTGGCGGTCGGCGCGCTCGCGGCCTGGGCGGCCAAGCGCCCGCCCACTGCGCGGCTGAGTTACGGCTGGCAGCGCACCGAGGTATTGGGTGCGCTGTTCAATGTCATTTTCATGTACGCCATCGTGGCAGTCATCATCTATGCGGCAATCAAGCGCTTGATTGATACGCCGGAGGTTGAAGGCGGCACGGTATTGCTGGTGGGTACGCTTGGCTTACTGGTGAACATCGGCGTCGCCTGGCTGCTGTCCCGTGGCGAACAGACACTGAACACTCGCGGGGCAATGTTGCACGTGATGGGTGACCTGCTGGGGTCGGTCGCCGCTGTCGGCACCGGCATCGTCGTGCTGGCGACGGGTTGGATGCCAATCGATCCGATCCTGTCAGTAGTGATCTGTATCTTGATCCTCGTGTCATCCACCAAGCTGTTGATCGAGACGCTCCGCGTCGTGATGGCCGGCGTGCCACCGGGATTGGATCTGGACGAAATCAAGTGCGCGATTCAAGACAGTCATGCGTCGATTACAGGCGTACACCATCTGCATGTCTGGGAAGTGTCGTCGCATAGCCGCGCGCTGTCCGCACATGTGGAGATGCAGGCATTGGATGATTGGCAGCCTGCGTTGGAGGCAGCAGCCATGCGATTGCAGTCAGAGTACGGCATTAATCACCCGACCTTGCAGCCAGAACTCGAATGCACGGACCAGGATCACAACTGAGCCAAGAGGCCTGGTCAGCTATTCGTCGTCATCAAGCTTTGATTCGAATGGCGCTTGGCCGATTTGAACTTGCTGGCTTGCTTACAAAGCCTCGCGGGGTCGGCAAGTGCGCGGATTCATGCGTTTTGGTTCGTGCAGGCTGGACTCCAGTGAGTGCCTGGTCCTCCTGATGAATGCCGCCAGATGCCCGTGGCCGCAAACGGACGCCTTGCAGGGTATCTGTGAGGCAGACCTGTGTGCTTGGCTAGTTGAGCCGGGCAATACGCTGACCAATCTCGCCTTTTTGTTCGTAGGCTTATGGATACTGAGGTCTAAACGAAACGGCAGTCTGGCTCACTGGTTTGGCTGGCTGGCCATCATCATCGCGGCCGGGTCGACCGCTTATCATGCAACCGGGCTGGGCTGGGCGCGTTATCTTGACTACCTCAGTGTTTACTTCATTACTGGGGTGATGACGGCCTTGAATCTGCGTCGATGGCTAAAACCACGCCATTGGATACTCGTCCTCACCGCAGTGTTGTTGCCAACGGCGCTACTCAGTGCGGCGTACATGGCCCCGAAGTACGCCATCTGGGTTTATGTGCTCGGCGCACCGTGCTGCCTCATCGAATTGCGGCTGGCGTTTCGCGACTGGCAACACACGCGGTATCAATACTACGTGCTCGCATGGGGCGCGGCGGGGCTGGGCGTGCTGGCCTGGAGCCTAGACCCTGTCCCTGTGTTGTGTCGCCCGAACTGGCATGGCTTGAGCGGGCATTCCGCATGGCATGTGCTTGCAGCGCTGTCGCTGCTGCTTACTTACAAGTTCTATCGCCAGTTCGTCGATGGCTCGCGTGGTAAACCGCATGGTGAGGCGTGAATTGGCACGCGCATTACCGCATTCGCCAGTTCTGGATGCCTTCATCAGATATATTTCCACGGCGAAATCAGTGCTGTCCATGTTCGGCAAATACGGTTCGCGAATCAGCAGAGAACGCCATAACGCGGTATGGATCAACGCGAGTTCCCATCTCCATGCCCGGGGATCCAATCGGCATATTAGGAACCGCTAGTCCTTGGACATCGGGTCGCTCCACCAGCAGGCGTTGGATATCGCTTGCCGGCACATGACCTTCGATGATGTAACCGTCAACCTTCGCGGTGTGACACGAGCGTAGATCGTTCGGAACTCCGAGAGAGCCTTTGAGTGGGTTCATTTGTGGTTCATCTACAACCGCCACTTCGAATCCGTTCTCGATCAAATGATCTACCCATGCTTCGCAACAACCGCAGGTCGGGGATTTGTATACGGTGACTTTGGCCAAGCTTGGCATGGGCTGGACAGGGTCCGTTTGCTTGGAACAAGCGGCTAGTAGCCCAACAAGCAAAAAGCAGATAGTCCGCCAGATCGAAGTTTTCCTAGTCGTCATGCCTGATCTTCCTCCAATGCGGCGCTTCGGTCGCAATTCTCATAATCAACAATGGCCTCAATGATGGGGCACCCGTCGATACCACCTTTTCCATCACATTCATTGACGGCATCAGTCAACGCCTTACCTATTGCCATCAATGCGCCGATGCGCTTCTCGACATCCACTAGATGTGATGCTGCTATCGATTTTATTTCTGCACGGTTGTCCGCATCCTGAACCTTGAGAAGACTCCTGATTTGGGACAACGAGAACCCCAATGCCTTGGCATTACGTACAAAAACGAGCCGGCTGATTACTTCGTCATCAAACAGTCGGTAGTTTCCCGAGCCTTTCCGGTGCGGAGTTACAAGGCCGACGCGCTCGTAGTATCTAATGGTCTCGACCGGGATTCCGGTTTCGGATGCAGCTTGTCCAATCTGCAAGCCGTCCATCAGTGTTCACCATTGGCTTTTCCAGATGACCAATGCACGTGCGCTATGCGCCACTGCTCGGCATCCCGATGCATAACGAGCGTCTCGGTGCTGATCACATCGATGGCCCGATCACCCAGCTGCGCGGTCAATCTGGATCGAGTTGCCACCCACGCACGGTCATCTTGAATATCGGAACTTCGAGATAGCGGCTCTCGCTTGGCTTGTTGCAAAAATGCCATGTCACTGGGCATGTGATGACCGGCGTACTCGTCCATTGAACTCTCAACGCCGCCCGATTCAAAGATCAGAACCTGGTCTGCGAGCACCCTGCGCACGGCAACCTCATCGCCATCTGCCAATGCGTCGTAGAACTCGTTTGCCAGTGCTTCGGCGTCATTCCTTGCGAGTGGCTTCGTCGGTTCAGCATGCGAGTGATCATGGTCGGAATGGTCGTCCTTCGGCGTTTCGCGGGTGGGCGGAGGCGACCCATGATCATGCGCATGCCCGTCGTCTGTGTCGCTGTGCGGGTGATCGCCATCGCCATCGGTCGCAGGCGCATCGGCTGCCGAACCATCATCTGAGCTGTCGTCACCCGGACCATGTCGGTGGTCATGCCCGTCGTCGGCATCCAAGACTTTGCCTGCTCTCGTCACCAGCGAACGGTATGTGGTCGCGTCCGCGCCTTTCATAGCTTGCAGGAATCCGACCAACCCCCAAAGCTCTGAAGATTCATGGGTCGGGCCGAATGCCGGCATGCCGGTCATGCGCACGCCGTTGTCGATCACCCAGAACTGCTCTGCGGGCGTGCTGTGATCCGCAATGTCCAGCAGGGCGGGCGGCTGGGGATTCAGCCCAGTGGCTACCGGTGTGTCACCCAAGCCGGGCGGGGTGTGGCAAGTGCTGCACATGGCATCGAAGTTTCGGGCACCAATGAGCACCGAAGCATCGGACGCGTAGTCCGCTGGAACATCCACGTCGCGGGCGCGGCGTTGCACGGATTGGTGATACGTCGTGTGCAGCAACCAGGCAACCGGGCCGACATCACGCTCAGTAGCGGCGACGTTGTACAGGCCGGTCAAGGGCACCGCAAGCGCGATGACGCCCACGCCGATGATTGCAGTTACAGCACCCAGTACAAACCTTTTCATGTCAGTGCCCCCCATGGTTGTGATCATGTCCGTCGGCTTGGTGCTTCCCCTTATCGGCAGATTCCGGATGCGAAGACTCGCAGGCCGCCATCATCGCCATGTGGTCGGCGTGTTGCTGCTGGTTCATGGCGCCCATGTCCATCTGCCGGTGTTGCATGCAATCCTCGCGGCTGGGTGCCGAAGCCTTCGCCGATTGAGCGCGATGTGCGTCGTGCGCCCCGCCGTGTTGGCCTGCAGCAAATGCTGGATTTGCCGAGCTGGCGACCAAGAGGGCTACGCAAGTCAGAAACATTTTGGTCATGTTGAGTACCTGGATAGGAAGTAATGAGTTGTGCGCGACATTAGTTGTCACTCTGCTGGTTGGTGAAAATGAGACGGTGGACTTGCCCCAAACTCAGCTGGATTTCGACCAAGTAGCGCTGGCTATCGAGGGCTGGGTCAACGGATCCGACAGCGTGTCGTAACTGATCCTTAGCGGCACCGCTTGCATGCCCGAGGCTGTCCAGGCCTTGAGCTGAGCGCTCAGTAGCTGCACCGGGTCATCCCGAAGGTCTCTGGCGTAAACGTGTACGAGCCCGTCTTGCAGCACGAGCTCGACCCGTGTCTGCCCAACCTGTTCGACCTCCCCGCCATGCATAGGCTGGAGTGGCGTCGCAGGCCGGTGAGCGATTGCCGGAACAGCCGCAAGAACGAAACACGCCATAACGGCGTGAAGCAGGGCGCGATTCAAAACCACGCCCGAACTCCCACAACCAGCGCATTCACGGAGGTTGGCGCTCGTTCTTCACGGGCAAAATCGGCCGTCTCGCCATAGCGTTGCGTCCATTCGAAGCCGAGGTACGGCGCAAACTTGCGGCTGATTTCGAAGCGCAGCCGCAGGCCCGTCTCCGTCGTGTTGACGCCGCTGCCTACGCCCGCCTCTGGAACCGACTGCACGGCGGCGTTCAACTCGAAGCGAGGCTGCAGGATGACGCGCTGCGTGATCAGCAGTTCGTACTCAGCTTCAATGCGCAGCGAAACATCACCGTCATCACTGATGAAGCTGGCGGCATCGACTTCGAAAAAGTACGGTGCCAGGCCCTGCACACCAAATGCGAGAAACGTCCGGTCCGGGTCTGGCCGAAAGTCGTGTCGCACACCGACTTGCAGATCCCAGAACCGGCCGATCATTCTGCCGTAGCCAAGTTGCAGTTCAGCTGACTCCAATGGCTCGCCCTGGGCGCCTTCGCCTTCGGTCTTGAGCCAGCCCTTGTGCACATCGCCGCCGTACCAGCCCTGGGCATCCCAGACGTTGGTGTCTTCGGCGTCCGCGAAGCCGGCCTCCAGTCGATCGATCAGAAACTGGGAGAAACGCGATCGCTTGACAGGCTCAGGCCAGGACGCCGGGGCACCAGTTCGCGGATTCACGCCATCATCCGATCCATAGGCAGGGATAGCAGAGATGGCTGCGAGGCAGGTAAGCAGTGTGATTAGGTAACGCATCAGACCACCTCCACGACGCGAAACATGCCCATCTTCATGTGGTACAGCAGATGGCAGTGAAAGGCCCAACGCCCGCGCTCGTTCGCCGTGATCAGCAAGGACGCGCGCTCGGACGCCTTGACGCTCAGTGTGTGTTTGAGGGGCAGCCGCCCGTCATGGCCGTTCTCCAGCTCCATAAACATCCCGTGCAGGTGTATTGGGTGCTCCATCATGGTGTCGTTGACGAGAATCAGACGTAGCCGCTCGCCGTAGTTGAAGCGAACGGTGCTTTCGACTTCATGAAATCGGTCGCCGTCGAAAGACCACATGTAACGTTCCATGTTGCCGGTGAGATGCAGTTCGATCTCGCGATCGACCGGCCGGGTATCGGCGTTGGGCTGAATGTTTCGCAGGTCGGCGTAGGTCAGCACGCGATGATCGACATCCTCCAAGCCGGTACCGGGCTCACCCAGCCGGTTGCGCTGGACCGTCGCCACGCTGATGTTGCCGGGTCCATGTGTGTCCGGGCCATGTCGCGCGACGACTGGACCAGCCCGCTCCATCCGGCTTTCGATCGGCTGATCCCGGCCATTGGGAATTGATGCCGCCAGCGTCGCAAAGCCGGAAATGGCAGGCGCAGTCTTCATGCCGGCAGAAGGATCCATGCTGTGATCCATGGATGCATGAGCTGACCCCGATGCTGTGTCTTTGCCCTGCATGCCGGACATGCCCTGGTGGTCCATGCCTTTCATCTTGGGCATGTCACCGTGCTGCATTCCCTTCATGCCGCCGTGGCCGCCTCCCATGGACATATCCATGCCCATATCGACCATGGTGCGCATGGGTCGCTCTCTAAGCGGCGGCACTGCTGCCTCCATGCCCAAGCGCGGTGCCAGCGTGCCGCGTGTATAACCGCTGCGATCCATGGACTCGGCCATCACCGTGTAAGCGGCATCCTCTTGCGGTTGGACGATGACATCGAAGGTTTCGGCGACGCCGATCTGGAACTCGTCGGTCTCAACGGGCTGAATGTTTTGTCCGTCAGCCTGGATAACCGTCATGGGCAGCCCCGGGATTCGGACATTGAAATAGCTCATTGCCGAGCCATTGATAAAGCGCAAGCGGACGCGTTCGCCAGGGCGGAATAAACCCGTCCAGTTACCGGCCGGGTGCAGCCCGTTCATCAGGTAGGTGTAGGTCTCGCCGGTGATGTCGGCGATATCTGTTGCCATCATGCGCATACCACCCCAGGCCGCACGGTCTGCGAGGGCGGCGCCTGTGCCCGCCTTGCGTGCGTCACGAATAAAGTCTTCGCTGGTGCGTTGCTGAAAGTTGTAGTAATCGGCCATGCCCTTCAGGTTCGCCAGAACCCGATGCGGATCTTCGAATGTCCAGTCCGACAACATCACCACGTAGTCCCGGTCATAGGCCCAGGGTTCTGGTTCGGCCGGGTGGACGACCATGGGTCCGTAAAGGCCTAACTGCTCCTGCAGGCCCGAGTGGCTGTGGTACCAATATGTGCCGTATTGACGAACATCGAATTCGGCATTGAAAGTGTCGCCCGGTTTGATGCCGGGGAATGTCACGCCGGGAACGCCGTCCATCTCGAACGGCAGCAAGATGCCGTGCCAGTGGATCGAGCTGTCTTCGGCAAGATGGTTGGTGACCCGCAGTGACGCCCGTTGCCCCTCGTAAAGTTCGACCACGGGGCCCGGAATTGAGTTGTTCAGGGTCATCGCCTTGGGTCGCTGCCCGGCCAGCTCGAGCCGTTGTTCGCGAATTGCGATGTCCATGAGGGTGTCGGCGGCATGACGACGGTTGGGGGGTGTAACCGTGCCAAGCCCTGGGGCGAATTGCGTTGCGGCGTAGGCGGGCAGCAGGCTGTTGAGTGCGAGCAGGCCGCCAGCACCTAATGCGCCTTGTAGAAATTCACGACGTTGCAACAACGTCGCCGGGGTGTTGGGTTGACTCATGCGTGTATCTCCTGACTGATAACCAATTCCCGGACCGAAAAGCGGTCGGGCTTGGAGCCGCTGCGCCAAACGTCAGCGCGAGCGGTCTCTACACGCCTCGCGAGGCGTGTGTTTCGTCAGGTGATACTGGGTGGGTGAGTCAGTTCATCGGCACGGTCGAGGGGCTTCCCGATCACAGCCGGAAATTTGGCGAATACGGTGATTTGCAATGGAACGGCTGCAATTTCGCCAACTCCGGTCGCCATCACTCCGGTGGTGCACGACGACATGTCGCTGCACGGGGTGCCGTCCAAGTGGACGCCGAACAACTGCTCGGCTTCGCTTCCGGAGACCATTTCATCTCCGGCATGCGATCCACAGTGCTCAGCAGCGTGATTGTCCGGTGCAAGCTCCATCTCGGCAGAGTGACCGCCGGTGTGCTGTGCGCAACATGCAGCTGCGGCTTGGGCTATCGGCCCAAGCACAAAGCTTACCGTCAAAATGACAATGATCCAGTTGCGCATAGGCTCAGTATGACCTTGTAGTTTGGTCCAGGGTCAAGCGGTAGATCTTGCGCTGCCATAGCGATCACAAGGGCTGGCTCCGTTGCCGCGACATGCCAACGAGCGAAGCGACAAAGCGCTCACGCCGTTCGAGAGCCCCGTGATTTTCGGCGAAACGCGAAGACCAGCATCCACAGCCCGCTGATCACGAACAGCAGCGCTGTGCCGGCTGTGATCAGCAGTAGTGGATGATTGAAGTCGTCGCGGTCGTCATAGTCCATGATGTGCAACATCCAGACGAAGTCGAAGATGCGCCATAAATTGTTGCGGCGGGCTACCACTTCACCGGTCTGCGGCGACACATAAATTCGTGTCCCTAGATCATCGTTGACTGCGATCTGCCACAGGGGCAGCTCACGCCCACGTGTCTCGTAGTGCGGGGTGTCCACCAAGCGCACCACCGCACCTGATGCATCGCCGGCGTAGTCTGCTTGCGCGACAGCTAAGGCTTGCGTGGATTCGATTGGATCTAACCGGGCGCCGGTACGTGCATCTATCAGGTACGATTCATTGCTGGTTTCAACCCGATAAACAGGCTGACCCAGCCAGTGGGTCAGTCGCAAGTCGGTAACGGTCTTGCCAAATCCCGCCAAGAGGTCGCCAGGGGGCCTGACGGGACCCGCGGCGCGCAAATCTACTGTCGCTGCGTTCGCAACTCGGTGCGCCCCGCGGACGGCATCGAGGTCGAGAAACGCCATGGTGAATCCGCCGGCCACCCACAGCGTCAATTGGATTGCGATCAGCAGGCCGAGCCATCGATGGACTTGGCGGACACGGCGACGCCAGAGCATCAGTGCTTGTGGGTGTGATCAGGGTTTGACTTACGCGGTGCGCGCGACGACGAGTGGGTGTGAATCACTTTCCATTGGCCGTCCAGGCGCCGGAACAACCACGTGCCGTAGCCCGCCCTGTCAATCTCGCGCCCGCCATCTCGGATTTTGGCCTGCACACGTACGTCGGTAATCGCCCAGGCAAAGTCGCCCTCAATGTGGGTTTCGATCTTGCTGATGTCGAGCTTCAGGTACTCCAGCGCGTCTTTTTCCGGCTCCACGTGGTGCGTCACCAGATCGTCGAGTCCTTCGTTCTGGCCACCCGACTCGATGTAACGCGCACCGGGGAAATCGAGAAAATGGTTCAGGAACGGACTGCCATCGCCCGATTCCCATCCGGCCTCAATGGCAGTGATGATTTGAACCAATGACTGACGGTCGTCGGCTGAAGCCGGCGCAGATGCGAAGGCTGCTGCCACGAGTGCGAGCACAACGGCCTTTGTTTGCTTGATCACATTAACTCTCCTTCATCATTTGCGCGCCCATGGTCAAAACCAGCCGGCGCTGAGCCCGAACTTGATCGGCATCCACAGGCCCATCACGATCATGACCAGGTTCTCTGTCAACGACACAAACCCAAGCGGCACATTCGAATTGCCACCAACGCAGGCGCACTTCAATTCACGCTTGTCGATGTACACCGCCTTGACAACGGAGGTGGCGCCGATTGTGCCAATGAATAGTGCAACAGGCGCTGCGATCAATCCTGCCACGCCTCCCGCTATCATCAGTAGCCCGGCAGCGGCCTCGGCGTAAGGGTAGAGATAGCCATAGCCCACTCGGCGTTGCGCCAGGAGATCGTAGTTCAGGAACATCGTCGAGAAACTCTCGACATCCTGTAGCTTTTGGAGCGCCAAGCCGGTCATGGCAAACGCCGCAAAAAGCTCCACCGTTCGCAAGGAAAACAGTTGCGATTCGGCAAACCAGGCGACTGCCATTGCGGAAAGCGCACTCACAGCGAAGATCATCAGGACAGGGGTGTATGACTTGTCGTCGCTGTCTTTTTCGAACCCAGTGAATCGAGCCCGCAGATCGTCGTAGCCACCAACGCGTTCGCCGTCAATGAATGTTTGAGGAGTGGTCTCCACCCCGTACTTTTCCTTGAACGCCTCTGTCTGCTCACGCGTCTTCAGGTGGTTGTCCTCAACTGAATAGCCCTGTCGTTCCAGTAGCCATTTCGATTTCAGCCCGTAAGGACACAGATGGTCCGGCATGACCATTCGGAAGAGGCGGGCTTGCTTGCTTGATGTTGTCGACACGCAGATGACACCCTCGCAATAAATCGTCTAAACGCTGTTGGCATTCACAAACTTGATTGAACTACACGGCCAACGGCGGACTAGTTGCAACATGCTACGTCTTTAGCGTGCTACGGGGTCAAGAGGCCAACAGCAGCCAAGCATGCATGGAGCCCAAAGGTGCTATGGAGCGCCAGCGAACAGTCGCACATCGCAGATGTGCTCTAGCGCGCGATGGCTGAACCAACATCAAAATTTGCCCTGCTTCACTCGCATGCCAGTGAAGGGGGATAGTTCAATGGCCGTCGAACACGCAGCAAGACACCCAGCATTTCGGTCAGCAACAGCGCCGAAATTTGAACACGGGGTGTTGCGCTGAATGTCTGCATCCAAGACCGCAATATAAGGGCAGGCACACCGGCACGACCGAGCCCACTTAAAAACAACTTCTGAACATCTCCCCAACATGCGTTGTACACGCCCCCCGGCAGCATGGGGGGCATGAGCCAGACAAACGCACAATCGACCTTCAAGTTTCAGCCATATCTGATGCTGTTAACCACGGCCTTGCTATTTGTCGGGGGCTGGACATTGTTTCGAATCTGGCTGCTGGTGATTCATGCTGAATTGATCGGCAGCACCTCGGAGTTGAATCAACTGATGTGGTGGGGCCTGAGAATGGACCTGCAGACCGCAGCCATCATGATTGCGCCGGCCGTTATTGCAACTGCGCTGCTGCATCATCGGCCCACATGGAGAGTATGGCGGCATTTCATTGCTACCTACGTCGCTGCAATTGCGGGGCTGGCGCTGATGCTGGAAATCGCCACGCCAGACTTCATGGCTGAGTATGGCGTTCGGCCCAACCGCTTGTTTTTCGAGTACCTCGAAAATGCTCGGGAGGTGTTGTCGATGTTGCTGGCTTCCAGAGCAGCCATTGTGCTCGGTGGGAGCGCCTTGGTCATCACCGCCATCGTCGGCGTGTTCTGGCAGATGCGCCAGTTGACCGCCAGAACGTCTCCACACTCGCCTGCGACGATCGCCTGGTTTCTGCCGGTGCTCGTTTTGTGCCTTGCCTTTGCACGCGGCACCACCGGCCATCGAGCACTGAATCCCGCAAGTGCTGCGGTGACATCCAGTCAGACCCTGAACGACATCGCCCTGAACTCCCTGTATTCAATCGGGTATGCGATCTATGCCCTCAAGAATGAAGAGGGTCTCGACACGCAATACGGTGACATGACGCCCGAGCATGCCTTGGCAATCGTCAAGGCCGATATGCAGCACATTCAGACAGAAGACTTTACCAAACAAGCATCCACCCACCACCGGCAAACTGTCGCCTCCGAACGTCGTTACAAGAACTTCGTACTGATCCTGGAAGAAAGCCTTGGCGCAGAATTTGTCGGCAGTTTGGGTGGCCTGCCAGTGACACCAAGCCTTGACGCGCTGGCCGGACAAGGGTGGTGGTTTGAAAACATGTTTGCCACCGGCACACGCTCGGTGCGCGGTATCGAAGCCGTCACCACTGGTTTTCTGCCCAGTCCGGCCCGCAGTGTTGTCAAGCTACCCGGCGCTCAGCAGGGCTTCTACACCATCGCCAGAACACTGGGCGTTGCAGGCTGGCAGACACACTTCGTGTACGGCGGAGACGCAAATTTCGACAACATGCGCCGCTTCCTGTCCAACAACGGTTTTCAGCATGTCACCGAGGAGCGCAATTTCGATAGCAACTTGTATCGCTCTACCTGGGGTGTTGCGGACGAGTATCTGCTGGACCGTGTACACGACATGCTCGCGGAGCCTCAATCCGAACAGCCGCAGTTTATTTTTGCGTTCACTTCAACCAACCACGAACCGTTCGACTACCCGGAAGGCCGTATTGAGCATTTCGCTGAACCAGCCGGCCGCGTAGAGAATGCCGTCAAGTACGCAGACTGGGCACTGGGTCAGTTCTTCGAAAAGGCACAGTCAGCAGACTATTGGGACGACACACTGTTTCTTGTCGTCGCTGACCACAACTCCCGCGTCTATGGGGATAGTCTGGTTCCCGTTGAGCGCTTCCGGATTCCAGCGTTGTTCTTGGGCGGCCCAGTTCCAGCCAAAATCCAAACACAGGTTGCCAGCCAGTTGGATTTGCCCGTGACAGCCTTGTCGATGCTCGGCGTGCCATCGGTCCACCCGATGGTTGGGCGCGATTTGACCGAGTCATATGACGCGGGGCGGGCGATCATGCAGTTTCGCGACAACCAGGCGTTCATGGAAGACCACGAACTGGTTGTGCTTCGGCCGGACTTGGCCCCGACCACTTGGCGCTGGACTGGCACGACCTTGATTCCAGCCCCCGACAACCCGCTGCTGACCAAGCGAGCGCTGGCGCATGCCACGTGGGCACAGCATGCCTACACGACGAAGAAGTACGGCCCGATCGAGAGCACCGGTGCCATCCCGGCAATGATTGGAACGGCTAATTGAACGTTTCGATCAAGCGTTTCATGACCGTGCTGCTCGCTGGATATTGCTCAGTCGCGGCATCGGTGCCCAGCAGCTTCGACGAAACGGTAGAAACCAGTGGCGACTTGCTGCAGTTCGCAATTCCCCTGACGGCGTTGGGCTTCACGTTCTTCTTCGGCGACTCCGCGCCGAGAGACACCAACATCGGATTGGCAGACGGCATCTACCAAAACAACCCGGCGCTACAGTCCGGCGAGCTTTCGCTGCTGAGCAATGTCATCCCGGGGTCGCGGCGCGGTGAGTTGATCACCGCAGTAGGCCGCGCCTATGTTGCGACATACGGCTTGAAATACGCCATTGATGCCGAGCGCCCCAACGGGGCCGGCCAGTCATTCCCATCGGGTCACACGGCACTGTCATTCACCGGCGCCGCATTTATCAACAAGCATTACGGCTGGAAGGCAGGCGCGCCGGCTTACCTGGCCGCGAGTTACGTGGGCTGGTCGCGGGTGCACTCCAATAACCACTATTGGTCCGACGTGCTGGCCGGGGCTGCTATAGGCATTGCGAGCAACTACTTCATGGGGGACCCCCATGAGGTCGGGCCGGGACGATTGCGCTTGTCCCCGACGATCATTCCGCATGCCGGAGATGCGGTGCCAGGCTTGTCGATCGGCTATCGTTGGTAGCTGACCGATCCCCAGCGAGTGGGCCATGACAACTGGATGCAAGCTGCTGATTGTGGAGGACAACCCGCAACTCGCGGAGAACCTCTTCGAGTATCTGGAGCCCAAGGGCTATGTGCTGGATCACGCGCCCGATGGCATCACCGGCCTGCACTTGGCTGTCAGTCACGACTACGACGTCATCGTGCTGGATGTCATGCTGCCCAAAGTCACTGGTCTGGAGATTTGTCGCCGCATGCGCCAGGACGCTGACAAACGTGTTCCGGTGCTGATGCTTACCGCACGCGATCAGTTGTCGGACAAACTGGAAGGCTTTGGCGCTGGCGCCGACGACTACTTGGTCAAGCCCTTTGATTTGCCGGAACTGGAGGCCCGCTTGCAAGCTTTGATCGCGCGCAACATGCCGGCATTAAACACCTTGCAGGTTGGCGCGCTGAACTTCGATTTGGGTCAACGCCGAATTTCGATTGATGGGCAGCCTGTGCAGTTGAACCGCACATCCGAGCGCGTCCTTGAGGTGTTGATGCGGGCTTACCCCAATGCTGTGACGCGCGCCGACCTGGAGTTTGCGGTTTGGGGCGACTCACCACCCGAATCCGACACCTTGCGAACCCATGTGCACGCCATCCGTAAGGCGATTGACGAAGGTGCCAAACATAAAATGCTGCGCACGATTCATCGCTACGGTTATCAATTAATCGCAGAGTCCCGCCAGTGACCAGAACATCGTCCATTCAGTCGCGTGTGTCATGGGGGCTGATAGCGGTCAGTGCGCTGATCGCGTTCGGATTGGGTGGCGTTGCCATCTTTTTCAATGAACAGCTGGAAAAGACCATCATGGACACGGCGATCAACGGTCAGGTGGCGTACGTCGCCGCGCAGGGCCGGGAAATGGGCAGCACTGTGTCCATCATCGAAGATGCCTACCGCGCCTACTTTGTTCCACACGGTGAGCCGAATTACACCAGCGTTCCGGATTGGATACGGCAAGGCATCGAGAATCAACTTGAAGACGTTGCGCACGACGGACGCATCTACGAAGTCAGCCGGCGGGATGTATCCGGTGGCTCTGTGTTTGTAGCGACCGATGTCACCGCTATCGAGGTCAGCGAGGCGAACTTCATGTACGCCGTTCTGGCATGCGCAGCCCTTTTGACGCTGCTGGCGGCGTACATGTCACAGCGCATGGCCCGGTCAATGATCCGGCCACTGAATGATCTCGCCAACTCAGTCAGTCAGCTCACACCATCTGAGCGTGGGATGCGGTTGGAGCCCGACAGCTCGGACCGAGCGCTGTCCGGAATAACCCAAACCTTGAATAGTTACTTGGCGGAGATGGATGCGTTCGTGCGCCGCGAACAGCATTTGTCGGCAATGGCGAGCCATGAACTGCGCACGCCGCTCGCCATCGTCGGTGGCGCTGTGGATGTCATGCTCGAGCGTGAGAAAAACGACGCCGCCAACGCAAAAACCTTGCAACGCATCAAGGATGCCGTGGAGAGAATGTCCGGCAGCATTGACGCATTGATGTTGTTATCACGTTTGGCAACTGCCGCAACGGACGCCTTCCCGCCAGTGCCAGTGCATGACGTACTGCAAAGTCAATCGGACGAAGCCGCGTCGTTGATCGGCGCGAAAGACATTCGACTGACGATAGAAGCCGTTGAACCTTTAACCATCATGACAGATGAGCAGCTACTCGGGATTCTCATACGCAACCTGCTTGGCAACGCCATCAAGTACACACACAACGGCCAGATCGACATTGCCCTCACAGGCGGGACGCTGAAGATATCCGATACCGGATGTGGGCTCGATATCGACAATGCACAACAGTTAATGGAGCCACATGCCCGCGGTGCGAACGTGGGACACGATGGCCAAGGCTTCGGGCTGTATATCGCCGCCGAGATTTGCCGGCAGTTTGGGTGGATCATGGAGTTTGATCTCACAGACACTGGTGGCACTCGGGTGTGTGTGAGCTTCAGTGCCTCCGACGGCTCTACTAAAAGTGCCTGACAACGAGAGTCTGGGAATTCCAGGATGTCAGCCAGTAAAACTGATCAATTTTCGCGAACATCTTTGGGGCCGGGCCTTCTCGCGCCTTTGGACGGCGCCACTCGTGGTTCGAGTGGAATGGGCACGAGTCTCGTCTCGTTCCTTGCCAGGAGCGCGAACAGGACTCCGGCGTGGCCGAGCGGATTGCCCCGTATTTTCTTAGTGGCATACGCCAGCGCGCCAGGCGCTATCGACGCCCATTACACAAGCGCTTAACGGTCCAGCCGTCGCCGCCGAGTGGCGACGGTGACGAGCGGCCCATCTGACGAACAACCGGGCACTCATCACGGCTCGGATCACACTCCGACGCCAAGCGCCTGAGCCGGGACTCCAGCGCCTTTAGCGACTGAATTCTGCTGCGAACCTCACCCGCATGTGCCAGCAACTGGCGCTGCACGGTCCCGCACCGCATCTCTTCGCCATCAGTGGCGGTGCTCAGCTCGCGAATCTCGTCCAGCGACATGCCGATGTCTCGCCAGGCCCGGATAGTCGCCAGCCGATCAAGCGTTTCCTGAGAGAAGTAGCGATAGCCATTGTCACCACGCACGGGGCTGGGTAGCAGGCCGATTCGCTCGTAATGCCGAATGGACTCTGGCGAGATGCCGCTGCGTCGGGCAGCGTCTCCTATGGTGATCGCGTTAGTTGCTGACATCGTGGTTGCTTGATTGCGAGGGCTTGACCTTGTAACGGTTACAGACTGCATCGTAGCCCGCAGGTTCCCCAATCAAGACTGCGATGCAAACGCCCACATACCGAAAATCAACTTGGCTCACGACAGGCAGCCTGGTCGGCGCAATCGCCGCGTCCAGTTGCTGCATTCTGCCGCTGTTGTTCTTTAGCCTGGGGTTGGGCGGTGCATGGCTGGGGCAGTTGGGCGTGCTAGCGCCATACCAGCCGTATTTCCTCGGTGCGACACTGATTCTGCTGGCGCTGGGTCACCACCAGGTCTGGTTTCGGGCGCCCAAGGTCTGTGCGTCCGAGGACTGTGCCGAGCGTCAGCCTGGATGGCTGCTCAAATCCATCTTGATGATCGCAACCGCATTGACACTGCTGGCGCTGGCATTCCCGTGGCTGGCACCGCTGCTGGACGCGTGAAGACAGCCATTACCCGGAGATCACGATGATGACCAAGAAACTCAGTATGAGCACGATTCTGCTTGCCGCCTTGCTGCCGTTTGGAGCGAATGCAGCAGAGGCTGTCGCCACCTTCGACATCGACAAGATGACCTGTGCAGGCTGTCGATACATCGTCAAACAATCGATGAATAGTGTCGAGGGCGTGCAGGACGTGGAGGTGTCTTACAAGCAGCGCCGAGCCATCGTGACGTATGACGATACGCTCGCCGATCCGCAGGCCATCGCCGCTGCAAGCGCGGCAAATGGCTATCCAGCGACAATGGTGCAGGGCGATCAATGACTGACGCGACATCAGAAACACTGCATATCGCCATCATCGGGAGTGGCTCGGGTGCCTTTGCGTGTGCCATCCGTGCTGCCGAACTGGGTGCACGAGTGACGATGGTCGAACGCGGCGAAGTCATCGGCGGCACCTGCGTCAACGTGGGCTGCGTGCCCTCCAAGATCATGATTCGCACCGCGCAGCTTGCGCACGACAGACGCCACGTGCCGTTCGAGGGACTGAACACGGCCGAGGCCGACATTGACCCGCTGCGATTGATGCAGCAACGCGAGCGACGCGTGGCCGAACTGCGTCAGAGCAAGTACCAGCGCATCATCGATGAGCAAGACGCCATCACCTTGCTTCGCGGAGAAGCCTGGTTTGATGGACCAAAATCGCTCACTGTGCGAACGGACCACGGTGATCAACACATTGCGCCTGACCGGATTCTGATTGCCAGTGGCGCGTCCCCGGCCATTCCGAGCATCAAGGGCCTGCCGGGCACGCCGTTCTGGACCTCGACGCAGGCCATGCGCAGCGGCGAGTGCCCACCGCGACTGATCGTGATTGGTGGCTCCGTGGTCGCTGTCGAGCAGGCCCAGGCGTTTGCCCGCCTGGGCAGCCAGGTGACCATGCTGGTACGCAGCCGCTTGTTGTCCTCCGAAGACCCGGCGCTGGGCGACGGATTATGTGCGTACTTGCGCGGCGAAGGCATCGACGTGTGCCTGGATACCACGGCATCTTCGATTGCGCATGACGGCGCATTGTTTACCGTCAATGTCGGTGATGAGGCCTTGGTCGCGGAGCGTTTACTGATCGCAACGGGGCGGCGGCCCAACACAGAAGTATTGCGCCTGGGCGCGGCCGGAGTGGAAAGCGACCGCACCGGCGCGATTCTGGTCGATGAACGCCTGCGAACTTCAGCACCGGACATCTACGCCACGGGTGATTGCACCACGCTGCCGCAGTTCGTCTATGTGGCAGCCGCCGGCGGCACGCGCGCGGCAGACGCCATGCACGGCATTGCATCCACACTCGATCTGTCGGCGATGCCGGCGGTGATCTTCACCGACCCGCAGGTGGCCACGGTGGGTTTGAGCGAAACCCAGGCCGAGCAGCAAGGCCTTGAGGTGGATTCCCGCAGGCTTGAAATGGATCAGGTGCCACGGGCACTGGCCAACTTTGATGAGCGCGGTTTCATCAAGCTGGTGATCGACGCTGAATCCCGCGTGCTGATCGGGGCGCAGATACTGGCACCGGAGGCGGGCGAGATCATTCAGATCGCGGCCTTGGCGATCAGCCAGCGGCTGACCGTGGAACAGCTCGCCGGGATGTTGTTTCCTTATCTCGTGTACGCCGAGGCCATCAAGCTGTGCGCGCAGACGTTTCAGCGTGATGTATCGCAATTGTCGTGTTGCGCGGGATGACACAGCCCACCAGTTGCGATCAAATCTCTGT
>NZ_CAXRDQ010000065.1:0-29281 GCF_964229365.1 Abyssibacter sp.
CGCTGGATACCGAACCGGTCTGCCGTGTGTGGCATGAACTGCCAGAGCCCGGCCGCCGTGCCCGAACTGAACGCGTTGGGGTCGAAGCCGCTTTCGAGGAACGGGATGCAGATCAGTTCGGCCGGCATGCTGGCCGTTTCCAACTGTCGGGCGATGACGGCGAGGTAGGGCTCGGCGCGGCGCACCAGGGTGCGGATTTCATGCGGGCGCGATGCGAAGTCGTCCGACCAATAGCGGACGTCCTCGTGGTCATGACTGCCGATCCCGTAGTGGTCGGCCAGCTCGTCCCAGAAATCGTTGGCTTGCGTGGTGCCGGCAAAAAGAAAGAGCGCGGCGGCTAAAAGTCGTCGAACATTCACGTAATGGTTTTCTTGGTTCCCCGAGGTCGCGTGGATTGTGTTGCACCAGCCGTGCACGCACAAGGAGGGCGCCCTTCGTTATCCTACGGATCGATGCTTCCCTGGATGGACTCCATGCACCAGCAAGAAGTTCGCTTGAGCGAGTTGCGACGCTGGCGCGCGACGACACGCGGCAGCAATTTGGACGGGCTTGAACGGGCCCGCCTGCAGCAGGTTTTGCCGGGGCTGTTTGGCCGCTCGATATTGCAGATCGGCAGTTGGGGTCACGGCGAACAACTGATTGATGCGGCGCCGATGCCGTTTCGTGCGGTGCTCGGAACCGCGGGGGCCAGCGGCGAGAGTGCCGTGACCCGGTCCGGTGCGTTGCCGCTGCCCAAGGGGGTCGCGGATGTGATTCTGCTGCCGCATAGCCTGGAGTACGCCAGTTCGCCGCACCGGCTGCTGCGCGAGGCAGATCGGGTGCTGACGTCGCGCGGCCACGTGTTGATTCTCGGATTCAATCCGTTTTCCTGGTGGGGCGTGCGCAAACGCGTCGGCGCCACGGCCGGGCTGCCGCTGGGCGCGCGGTTTCTCAGCCGCCATCGGGTTTGCGACTGGTTGCATCTACTGGATTTTGACGTGCTGGACATCCACCGCTTCGGCGTGGGCCTGCCGTGGCTGCGTCCCACCGCGCGTAGCGATGGGCAACGATTGCGCTACTGGTGCAACGTTGCGGCCGAGAGCTACCTGATCGTGGCCAGAAAACGCACCATTCCCGTCACGCCGGTGCAGCAGCGCTGGCGCCAGGCGCGGCCTGGCGTCGCGCCGGCGCTGGGCGGCGTGCGGGTCAGTTTTGAAGCGGCGGCCGCACGCCGTCGCACCGACAATCACTGAGATCGACATGACACAACGCGTATGTGCGTACACCGATGGCGGATGCCGTGGAAACCCTGGGCCAGGAGGCTGGGGCGTGGTGCTGGAGTTCGGCGATCGCCGCAAGGAGCTGTCAGGCAGCGCCGACCTGACTACGAACAACCAGATGGAACTCATGGCCGCCATTCAGGCACTGGAAACCCTGTCGCGCGCCTGCGCGGTGGATCTCTATACCGACTCGACCTATGTCCAGAAGGGCATGAAGGAATGGCTGGCCAACTGGCGCAAACGCGGCTGGAAGACGGCCGCCGGGAAGCCGGTGAAGAACGCCGATCTCTGGCGCAGGCTGGATGCGGCCGCACAGCGCCATCAGGTCGTCTGGCACTGGGTGAAGGGCCACGCCGGGCACCCCGGAAATGAGGCCGCGGACCGGCTGGCGAATGAGGCCATGGACGCCATGGCCGCGGGTGCTGTCTGATGCGCCAGATTGTTCTCGATACCGAAACCACGGGTCTGGAGACCAGCGATGATCACCGTATCATCGAGATCGGTTGTGTCGAACTGAAAAGCCGGCGCGCCACCGGCAATACGTTCTGGCACTACCTGCAGCCCGACCGGCTGATCGACGAGGGCGCCATCGCCGTTCATGGCATCACCAACGAGATGCTGGCCGAGAAGCCTCGCTTTGCCGATGTGGCGCAGGAATTCATCGAGTATCTGCGTGGCGCGGAACTGATCATCCACAACGCGGCGTTTGACGTCGGCTTTCTAGATCACGAATTCTCGAAACTGCCAGATCCGCCGCCGCCGGTCAGCGAGTGGTGCGTGATCACCGATACGCTGGCCATGGCGCGGCAGATGCATCCGGGCCAGCGCAACTCCCTGGATGCGCTCTGCCGGCGCTATACGGTCGACAACTCCGGCCGCGATCTGCATGGCGCCTTGCTCGACGCCCAATTGCTGGCCGAGGTGTACCTGGCCATGACCGGCGGACAGCAGACGATCGAGCTGGCCGCGGATGATGCGGGGGGAGTCGAGCGCGCCGTGGTCAGGCTATTTCCGCCGGCGGATGGTCGGCCGCGGGTGATTCGGGCGACCGAACCGGAGAAGGCCGAGCATGCGGCGCGCATCCGGGGCATGGTCGACAGCGGCGCCCCAGAGCGCGCGTGGCCGGACTAGCTCAGCCGAGTTAGCGCAACAGGCCGCCCAGCACGATCAGCCCCAGGACCGTTGTGGCCCACCAGACCAGCGTTCCCGACCGCCACGAGGTCACCAGGCGGCCGCCCGGCCGAGCCTGAGAGAGCACCTGGGCATCGAGTTGTCGCCACGCCTGATTAACGCCGCGTCGTGCGAACGCCTGCAACTGCAAGAAGAACGCGGCGACGGAGGCTGTCAATGCCGGTGCTGCGCGCCGGTAGAGCCAATCAGAATCCAGATTGATGGATCGTAGTTCAGGCGGATAAATCCCCGTCCGCATCATCACGGTGAAGGCCAGCGCAGAGAACATCAGCAGCTGCAGCTGCGTCATCACATGCGTCAAGGTGTACGGAGCGTAGTCGACGGCGAACGGCAGCAGTGCGTAGAGCGGTGCCGGATAGACCCCGATGCCGATGCACAGCGCCGCCGCAATTGCCATGGCGATCAGCATGTTCATCGGCGCCTCGCGACAGCGCTTGCCGCTGTCATGAGCGAAGAACGCAAAGTAGGGGATCTTGATGCCCGAGTGATGAAACACGCCGGCCGAGGCGAACAGCAGTACCGCGACCACCCACCACAGTTCCGCCTGCTTGGCAGCGGCGCTGATGATCATCGATTTCGAGACAAAGCCGGAGAACAGCGGAAAGGCGGAAATGGACGCAGCACCGATCACGCAGAACAACGTCGTCCAGGGCATGGACTTGTACAAACCGCCCAACTCCGACCCGTTGACGGTGCCCACGCGCAGCAGCACCGCGCCCATGCTCATGAACAGCAGGGCCTTGTAGAGAATGTGGCAAAACGCGTGTGCGGCCGTGCCGTTGAGCGCGAGCTCGGTGCCGATGCCGATGCCGACAACCATGAATCCGAGCTGATTGTTCAAGCTGTAGGCCAGCACGCGGCGCAGATCGTTTTCGATCACCGCGTAGAAGATCGGGAATGCGGTCATCAGCGCGCCGATCCAGATCAGATGCTCGGTGCCTGCGTAGCCGCGAGCCAGCGCGTAGACCGCGAGCTTGGTGGTGAAGGCCGATAGCACCACCGTACCGGTGACGGTGGCTTCGGGGTAGGCGTCCTGCAGCCAGTTGTGCAACAGCGGGAAGGCGCATTTGATCCCGAAAGCCAGGAAGATCAGCCAGCCGCCGGGTGCATCTAGGCCGATATGGTCGAAGCTTAGCGACCCGGTTTCATGGGCCTGCACCGCCGCGCCCGCCAATAACAACAACCCGGATGCGACCTGGATTAGCAGGTACCGCATCCCGACCCGATAGGCGCGTTCGGTGCGCCTTGCCCAGATCAGGAATACCGAGGCAACCGCGGTCAGCTCCCAGTAGATGAACAGTGTCAGCAGGTCACCGGCCAGACAGGCCGCGACGGCCGCTCCGGCGTAAACCATGCCGGCGACATGCTGCATGGTGTCGCGCAGGTGCAATGCGTACACCGCCATCAACAGCGCCGCGATCAGGAAGATCAGCGAAAACACGAAGCTGAGCGAGTCGACACGCAGAGTCTCCAGCGTCTGCCCCATGATCGTGACCTGACCGGAGACGCCATGGGGCAGGTCGATCAGCACCGCCAGTGCCAACGCGGGCAGGCCGAGCAGCCAGACATGCCGAAGCGCACCACGAACCAGAGGGACCAGCAGCCCGCCAACGAGCAGAATCAGCCCCGGATTGATGTCAGGCAGCATCGTCGAGCTCCGTTTCGGGTTCGGCCGGTTCGTAATAGTCCTCGCGTCGCATCACCATGCGGCGCATGGCCTTGGCGGCCAGCACCAGGGCCACGCAGGCGATGAACCCGAACCAGGCATGAAAACCGAACCAGCCCTCGAACGGCGTGTAGGCGTGCTTGTGGTAGGCGAGATCAGCGAAGAACAACAAAGCGCTGGTGATGTAAACGCCGTAGACAATCGCCTTGATTCGGCCCGGGTGGTCAAAAAAGCCGGGCGCTTCGTCGGTTGTTGAACGCGGGCCGGACGCATTCATGGAATGGCTCCCTGCAACAAGCGGATAACGGGTTCAGCCAAGACGAACGCCGCAAGGCAGCCCACAGCGGTGAGCATGAGCGGTGCGACCATGGTGGCCGCGGCCTCTCCGTCGTGGTGTCCATGATCTTGGGGGGCTCCGGCGTGCGGAGGTTCGGCACTTGGCCGCAGGAAGCCGCGGGCCACAATCGGCAGCAGGTAGGCGATGTTCAGCAGCGAGCTGATCGCCAGGGTTGCCACAATCCAGTATTGCTCCGCCTCCAGCGCGCCCAATGTCAGCCACCACTTGCTCCAGGTGCCGCCCAGCGGGGGGATCCCGATGATCGAGAGACTTGCCAGGCCAAATGCGGCAAATGTCCACGGCATCTTGCGTCCCAATCCATCGAGTTCGTAGACCAGCGTCTTGTGGTGCGCCACGTAAATGGCGCCCGCGCAGAAGAACAGCGTGATCTTGCCCAGGGCATGCATGACGATGTGCAGGCCCGCGCCCTGTGCAGCCAAGCTCGTGGCCATCGTGGCACCGAGTACGATGTACGAAAGCTGGCTGATCGTTGAATACGCCAGCCGGGCTTTCAGATTGTCCTGTTGTAGCGCAATGATCGAGGCCATCAGGATGGTGAAGCCGGCGACCCATTGCATGATTTCGCTGGCGTCGGTCTGGTCCAGATTGTCCAGCCCAAAGATCATCACTGACACCTTCAGCACCGCGAACACCCCGGCCTTGACCACCGCCACGGCGTGAAGCAATGCCGACACCGGCGTTGGCGCGACCATCGCCGCTGGCAGCCAGCGGTGGAAGGGCATGAGGGCGGCCTTGCCCAGGCCAAACAGGAACAGGGCGTAGAGCACCGCCAACACGGCCGGTGACGCCTTGCCCGTCAGAATGCCCCCCGCGCGGAACTCCGTAGTCCCGGCGAGCAGCCCGGCCCAGACGATGGCGGGTAGCAACAGACCCACGGACGTCGTGATCAAAATGCCGAGATAGATGCGCCCGCCCCGGCGAGCTTCTGCCGTGCCCTTGTGCGTCACCAGCGGCCAGGTGCTGAGTGTCAGCACCTCGTAAAACAGGAACAGGGTGACCAGGTTGCCCGCCAGCGCGATCCCCATGGCGGCGAAGATCGCCAGGGCGAAGCAGACAAAAAAACGTGTGCGATGCTTTTCGCCTGCGCCTTCGAGGTAGCCGGCGGCGTACACCGAGGTGATTGGCCACAGGCCGGCAGCCACCGAGGCGTACAGCAGGCCGAGCGGTTCGAGTACGAACAACAGCTCGATGCCCGGCAGGATGGCCCAAGCCTCCCATGTCGGGCGGTCGCCGCCGATCACGGTTGGCCACGCACCGAACACGACCACTGCCAGCAAGCCGCCGCCGATCAGGGTGACGGCGTTGCGCAGGGCTGGTGAGCGTCCCGCGAATGCAACAGCGAGCGCTGTCAGCAGCGGAATCGCCAACGCGACGATGACGACATTCATCGTCCGACTCCGAACAGGTCGGCGCCGGCCTGAGCGGTCAGCTCGACCAGCCAGCTGCTGTGCACACCGAGGTAGACCACCAGCCCCGAGAGCATGGCCAGACTCAGCGTCGCGCCAACTGGGGTACGGCTCGCGGCAGCGGGCGGCTGCGAAGCATCGGAATCGCCGAACCAGGCAATCTCGACAACGCGCCAGCAGTAGATCACTGCCAGCAGCGAGCTGACTAAGACTGCGGCGACTGCGACCCAGGCGGATTCCGCGATCAACGCCTGCAGTAGCACCCACTTGCTAATGAACCCGCCGGTGCCGGGCACGCCGATCAGGCCCAGCGCGCCGATCACGAACGCGGCGAACAACCACGGTGATTGCTGCGGCATCCCGGCGAAGTTAGCCACAGTCGCGTGGCCATGGCGCCACACCAGCACCCCGGCGATTACGAACAGCCCGCACTTGATGACACCGTGATTGACCATGTGCGTCAGCGCGGCCGAGGCACCGGCATCGGTGCCCAGGCCAATGCCGAGAACGATGTATCCGATCTGCGCCAGGCTGGACCACGCCAGCAGCCGCTTGAAGTCGGTTTGATAGATCGCGGCGATGGAACCGGCGACCATGGCGATGCAGGCGAGCCAGACCAGCGCCGTGCCGATCGGCAGCGTGGCAAAGACCACCACCGGGCCGATCACGGTTGCGGCGAAACGGAGCAAGACATAGGCGGCGACCTTGGTCGCGGTGGCCGCCATGAAGGCGGTGACCGCCGAAGGTGCCTCGGCGTAGGCGGCTGGCAGCCACGCATGCACGGGGAACAGTGCGATCTTGATCGACAGGCCAACGACGATGAAGGCCGCTGCGGCGATTAGCACGCGGCTATCGAACCCCATGGTGAGCGAACCGGCCAGATCCGCCATGTTCAAGGTGCCGGTTAGCGCGTACAGCAGGCCCACGCCGGTGAGAAAGAAGGTGCCGCCGACCGTGCCCATGACCAGATAGCGAAAACTGGCGAGCAGCGCCCGGCGCGAGTTGCCCATCGCGATCAGCGCGTAGCCAGACAGCGATGAGATTTCCAGGAACACGAAAACGTTGAACGCATCGCCGGTGGCCGCCATGCCCAGCAGGCCGGTCAGGCAAAGTGTCAGGCAGGCGTAAAACAGGTAGATACGAGGCTCGGAGATTTCGCGTTCGATCGATGCCTTGGCCATCGGTGTGACCAGTAGCGCGATACCGCTGACTAGGCAGAGCACGATCGCATTGGCGAGATCGATCCGGTATTCGATGCCGAACGGGGGCTCCCAACCGCCGAGAAACGCTTGCAGCAACCCTTGCTCTTGGACCAGCAACAGGCACTGCACGGCGAGCGCAAAGCTACTCGCCGCAGCCGCGCCGAAGAGCGCCCACGCAGCGGTGGGGTTGCGCACCAGGACGATGAGCGGTGCGATCAGTAATGGGATCAGCACCACGAGTACGGGCAACTGCGTATTCACGCGGGTTGGTTCTCCCGTTTGTCCCGCTCGATGGCCTCAAATTCCTCGATCGTGCGATACGCCTCGTGTATGCGTACTACCAGCGCCAGTCCCACGGCCGTGGTGGCGACGCCGACGACAATGGCGGTGAGGATCAATACATGCGGCAGAGGGTTGGAGTACGCCACAGCGTCGCCGGTCAGAATCGGTGCGGTGCCGCCTTCGATCTTGCCAAGGCTGATAAACATTAGGAATACGGAGGTCTGGAACATCATCAGGCCCAGCAATTTCTTCACCAGATTGCTATGCGCCATGATGGTGTACAGGCCGATCATCATCAGCAGGACGACGACCCAGTAATTGTAGTGCGCGAGGATCATTGTCGGCCCCGACCGGCGAAGCTGAAGAACAGCATCAGCATGACCGATGCCACCGTGATGCCGACGCCCAGTTCGACCAGCAGAATGCCCAGATGCTGCCCATGGCTGGGATGCTCGGGATCGATGGCGTCGTAATCGAGAAAGGCATACCCCGATAACAGGCTGAAGACCCCAACGCCGGCGTAGAGCAATACGCCCAACGCGGCGAGGCGACGCAGTACCGGAGGCGGCACGACCTGCCGTGCTGCACCCAAGCCGAAAACCAGAGCGTAGAGAATGATGCCGGCGGCGAAGATAACACCGGCCTGGAATCCGCCGCCCGGTCCGTAGTCGCCGTGGAACTGCACATAAAGCGCGAACAGCAGAATCATCGGAATCAGCATCTTGGCGACGACCCGCAGGACGACGTGCTCCTGATGCAGCGCCATCAGTGGTCATCCTCTGCGCGCTCGCGACTGCAACGGCCCAGCAGCATCAGCACCGCGATGCCGGCGGTGAACACAACCATGACCTCGCCCAGGGTGTCGAAGCCCCGGTAGCTGGCGAGCAGGGTGGTCACCATGTTGGGAATGCCGACTTCGTCGTGGGTTGTCTCCACATAACGTTCGGCGATCGGATGAGTCTGAACCGGCGTATCGGCCGCGCCGAAGGGCGGCAAGTCCGATAGCGCGAACAGCAGCACCGCGCCGCAGGCCACGGAAACCAGCAGAGCCGGAAGACGGCGCTCATGCGAGGCCGCGTTCTCGCGTGAGCGTGTCAAACCGAAGGTCGCCAGAAACAGCACCGTGGTCATGCCGGCGCCCACTGCGGCTTCGGTGAAGGCGACGTCCACGGCATCGAGCAGCACGAATACGCTGGCGCTGAGCAAGCTGTAGATGCCGCTGAGCATTGCCACCGCAAACAGGCCGCGCAGCCGGGCGATCGCAATCGCCGTCACGACCAGGCAGGCCAGCAGGAATACATTCAGGGCATCGAAGGCGAATACATTCATGACCGGGCCTTGGTTGCGCCTGCGGTGGGTTTCATCGAACCCAGCAGCGGTTTGTAGCCGTCGCCCAGCGCTGCCTGCGCCAGCGCATGTGATGCGGTGGGGCTGGTGAGGATCAGAAACCCGATGATCAGGACAAGGCGAACGGCGACGGTCCAGTCAGGCGCCTGCAGCAGCAGCCCGAACAGGATCATCGAGGCGCCGACGGTATCGGTGACGCCCGCGGCATGGGAGCGCGTGAACAGGTCTGGCATGCGCAACAGGCCGATGCCGCTGATCACGCAGAACATGCCGCCACCCAACAGCAGCATCCAGGACAACGCATCCGCAAACAGGGTCATAGGTCGTCGTGCTCCCCGGCACCGTCGATCCAGCCCAGTTCGCCGTAGTGCATCAGCTTCAGCACGGCGACGGTTCCAATGAAATTGATCAGCGCGTAGACCAGGCCGATGTCGAGAAACTCAGGGCGCCCGAACAGAAAGCCCGCCACCGCGATGAACAACACGGTCTTTGTGCCGAAGACATTGAGTGCCAGGATGCGGTCGTAAACCGATGGGCCGAGCAGCGCCCGGGCGAGGGCAAGGCTCATCGTGATGGCAACCGCCACCATGGCTGCGGCAAACATCATGCGCCGGTGTCCAGTTGCCGGACTCGGGCCGCGAAACGGCCGGTTTCCAGCTCATCAATGAAGGCCTCATCGACGCTGTGAACGTCGATATGTTCGGCATCGACCCGCACCGACAGCGTGCCCGGGGTCAGCGTGATCGAGTTCGCCAGGATGGTCTCGCCCATGCTGGATGTCTGGCCATGGCGCACCGGGCGCAGGCCGGGGTTCAATGACTGCGGGCCGCGCAATACGCGAATCGAAACCTGGGCCGCAGATCGGAACACTTCCTTGGTCAGCCAAAGCGCGTACAGCGGCATGCGATGGGTGATGCGCAGCGGAACCATCTCGTGATCGGCGACGGACATGCGGCTGGCAATCCACAGCACCAGCGCCACGGAGGCCGCGCCCAGGCTGGTTAGCAGCACGGTGTAGTGACCGGACAAGACCAGCCAAAACGTGATCAGCAGTAGGCCAAGACTGACGAGGTAGCGCATCGCTCGGTCGTTCCAATGGTGTGATTGCGGACCCCAAGCTGACGCAAACGTCCTCTCAGGCTGGTTTGGCTACCGCTATCACCACCTCAAAGTAGGGAGGGCGTTGTTCCCGCGAACCGCTACGGCACGATACAACACGCAATCCTTGGCCCTCAAGCAAATCCCGCAGGGCCGGTTCGCTAAAGCCTTGATTTACATGGTCGTACGCGCGTGTTGTGGCCGGGTGTTCATGGGCGGAAAGCGTCGCGACGATGAGCGTGCCGTTCGCGTGAAGCACCCGTGTCGCCTCGGCAATGACACGTGCGGGATCACTCGCATAGGTTAGCGCATGCATGCAGAACACGACCGAGAATTGCTCGGCGTCGTAGGGCAGGGCGTGCATGTCCGCCTGTTCGAAACGAACATTGAGATGATGTGCCAGCCGTCGCCGGCCCGCTTCGACCACGTTGCGGCTGAGGTCGACACAGGTGACCGTTTTCGCGTGGTTGGCCAGCAGTTCCGCCAATACGCCATCACCGGAGGCGATATCCAGCACGTCGCCCAGTTCCAGCAACTCGATCAGCGCTCGCGCGGTGGCCTCCCAGGTGCGGCCGGGCGAGTAATGCAGCTCCATGCGGCCAGCAACCGAGTCCGCCCAGGACAAGGTGGCATGCCGGCGCAGGATGACTTCGCGCGCCCGTTCAAGGTCAGCGCCGATCTGGTCGTCATCCAGGCGTGTTTTCATCGCGCTCCAAAGCACGCCGGGCAGGCTGTCGCCGACGTCCGGAGAAAACGAATAAAGGGTGCTGGCGCCGAGGCGGGAATCCGTCAGCAGTTGTGCCTCGCGCAGCTTGCTCACATGGGATGACACGCGGCTCTGGGCAAGTCCGGTGACCTGCGTGAGTTCGGCCACCGACAACGCGTCCGTCTCCAGCACGGCGAGCAGCCGCAGTCGCGTGCCGTCCGCCAGCAGGCGACAGGCTTGGGTCAGAGCGTCGAGAGAGCCAGTTTCCATGGGGTTGCGCGTAAGGGGGTGGCACAAAAAGGCCCGGCGCGGAACCGGGCCTGGTCAGGAGGCTGACGAACCGTCAGGAGTCGGGTGTTGTCTTGGCCGCCGAAGTGGCCCGCTTGACCCGCGAGGTGCTGCTGGCGGGTTTCTTGGCAGCGGGTTTCGCCGTGGACGTGGACTTGCTGGCCGTTGTCTTGGCCGCCGCGCGTTTTGCCGGCGCGCGCTTGGTCGTCGTGCCGGTGGGTTTGGTCTTGCTTGCGGTCGACTTCGCTGCCGTAGCGGTGCCCGTCGACTTTTTCGCGGTGGCGCGGGTGGTCTTGCTGGCGGCGGCCGGCTTGGACCTGCTCGCCGCGGTTGCTTGCGCGGCCGTCTTCGCAGCTGTCTTGCGCGCAGGCGCCTTTTTGGCGGGCGTCTTTCGGGTTGTCGTCTTGCTCGCCGGTTTCTTCGCTGTGGTCTTGGCGCTTGCCGTGGACTTCCTGGCGGTCGTGGCAGGCTTGGTCGGGCGGGCCGCTTTGGTCGTGGTCTCGATCTGCTCGGCGGCGGCGCTGACAGCGGATTCGGCGGCGCTTCGGGCCGATGTGGTCGCAGCTCGAACCTGTTTGGCGGCGGTGGTCGCCTGCTTCTTGGCGGCGTTGAGCTGCTTCTTCGCCGTGGTCTTGCCCTGCAGGTTCGCGGAAAGGGCGTCGGTTAACGCAACACGTGTTTCGGTGATGATCTGCACACTGGTCCGCGCGTTGGCGATGATCTGGTCGATGGTCGACTGCAGCAGGTCCAGCTGGGCCTGTGCCGTGCTTTTTACGTCACCTTTCTTCGTGCTGGCCTTGAGTCCGTCGACGACAGACTTGTAGCTCTTCTGGAGCTCGTCCAATTCGTGTTCGGCCAGTCGTTGAATGCCTTCGTAGACGATCTTGTTGGCACTGATCACGGTTTCGATGGCGATGCTGCGGACATCGTCCATCTGGGTCTTCAACTTCGCGAGCTTCTTTTTCGCGGCCATAGCGTCCCCGATCCTTGCGGTTGCGGATGTCGTCGCGAGTGTAGGAGCGGGAAAAATCCCTGTCAAAATCACAAATTATGAGCGGCCGTTTCAGTGTTGCGAGAGATCGACGCCCGGTACGTCTGAAATTCCTTTTGAATGGCGCTCCCGCCCGCCGTTTCGCGGTTTACGCCCCTACGGCCCGTCGATATAGTGGCCCGTCCCTCATTCTCGCGGAGGAGTTCGTCTGCACTTATGGCGATCTCCAAAAATTCTCATATAAATAGGACAAGCCTATGATTTTCCAAGGAAAGTCTATCCAGTGTCATGATCTGGGTGACGGCATCGTTGAACTGCGCTTTGATCGCGAAGGTGACGCGATCAACAAGTTCGACGCCGCCACCGTCAAGGAACTGGGCGAAGCCACCCAGGCCATCGCCCAGTTCGACGGCGCCAAGGGCGTGGTCGTCGCCAGTGCCAAAGACGGCTTCATCGTTGGGGCGGATATCACCGAGTTCGGCGAGGCCTTTGCCCGTCCGGACGAAGAAATCATCCAGTGGTGCGCAGATTCCAATGCGGTGTTTTCCGCGTTTGAAGATCTTCCGGTGCCGACTGTGACCGCTATCAACGGCGTTGCGTTGGGCGGCGGGTTCGAGATGGCCCTGTCTTCGGACTATCGTGTCATGGCCTCCAAGGCCGCCGTCGGGCTGCCGGAAGTCAAGCTGGGGTTGTTCCCTGGGTTCGGCGGCACCGTGCGTCTTCCGCGCCTGGTTGGCGCGGACAACGCGATCGAGATGATCGCCGGCGGCGGCAATGTGAAGGCGAAGGACGCCCTGGCCAACGGTTGCACCGATGCCGTTGTGGAAGCGGACCATCTGCTGGACGCGGCCAAGGATCTGCTCGCACGCGCCAATAGCGGCGAGCTGGACTGGAAAGGGCGTCGCGCCCAGAAGACCGGGCCGCTCAAGCTGGGACCCATCGATTCGATGATGGTCTTCGAAACGGCCAAGGGATTCGTGGCCGGCAAGGCTGGCAAGCATTACCCGGCGCCCATAGAAGCCATCAACGGCATCCAGAAAGCCGCCGGCAAGGGACGCGATGAGGCCCTGAAGATCGAGCACAAGGGCTTTGCCAAGGTCGCCAAGACCACGCAGGCTGCGGCATTGATCGGCATCTTCATGAACGATCAGTTCCTGAAGAAGAAATCCAAGGGCTGGATCAAGCAGTCCAAGGAGATCAAGCAGGGTGCGGTGCTGGGCGCCGGGATCATGGGTGGCGGTATCGCCTACCAGGCGGCGTCCACCGGTACGCCGATGATCATGAAGGACATCAACAAGGCCGCGCTGGACCTGGGCCTGAACGAGGCGTCCAAGTTGCTGGGCAAGCAGGTCGCCCGCGGCAAGATGGACGCCGCCAAGATGGCCGGCGTGCTCAACAACATTCGCGATACCTTGAACTATGGCGATTTCGGCGAAGTCGACATCATTGTCGAAGCCGTGGTCGAGCGGGCCGACATCAAGAAGCTGGTCTATGCGGATGTCGAGAAACATGCGCGTGAGGACGTGATCATCGCCTCGAACACCTCGTCGATCTCCATCGACGATCTGGCCGCTGATCTCAAGCGTCCGGAGAACTTCCTGGGCATGCATTTCTTCAACCCCGTGCACCGCATGCCGCTGGTCGAGGTCATCCGTGGCTCCAAGACCTCGGACGAGGCCATCGCCGCGACGGTGGCTTTGGCGACGCGGATGAAGAAGACCCCGATCGTGGTCAACAACTGCCCGGGCTTTTTGGTCAATCGCATCCTGTTCCCGTATTTCTTCGGCTTCGAGGGTTTGATCGCCGAAGGCGCCGACTTCCAGCGCATCGACAAGCTGATGGAAGGTTTTGGCTGGCCGATGGGGCCGTCGTACCTGAACGACGTCGTGGGCATGGATACCAGCCAGCACGTTGGGCATGTACTGGCGGCCGGCTACCCGGACCGCATGAGTCCGACCGAAGGGCAGAAATCCTCACTGGATCTGATGGTCGAGGCCGGTCGCCTCGGGCAGAAGTCCGGCTCCGGCTATTACAAGTACGAGCAGGATCGCAAGGGCAAGCCGAAGAAGGTCAAGGACCCGGAGGCCTACGACATCATCAAGCCGGCGGTGCAGGAGACGCGCGAGCATTCCGACGAGGAAATCATCGAGCGTCACATGCTGCCGATGATCATCGAGACCGCTCGCTGTCTGGAACAGGGCATCGTCGATACCGCCCCCGGAGCCGACATGGGTCTGATCATGGGCATCGGTTTCCCGCCGTTCCGCGGTGGTGCGCTGAAATATGCCGACACCCTGGGGCTCGACTATGTGGTCAAGGCCTGCGAGAAGTACGCCTATCTCGGCAAGCTCTACGAGCCCACTGACCGCATGAAGGATATGGCCGCCAAGGGCGAAAGCTACTACGGCTGATGCACCGAGCCGGGGCCGGGTCTCGATGACCCGCTCCGGACCGGTTGAGCATCCACTCAAGAATTTCAGAATTGGAGAAACGTTATGACCGAAGTCGTCATTGTCGACGCCGTCCGCAGCGCGATGGGCCGATCAAGAAATGGTCAGTTCCGCAACACCCGTGCTGAAGAGCTGTCGGCCGAACTCATGAAGGCCGTGCTCAAGCGCAACGAGGCCGTCCAGGCCGAAGACATCGATGACGTGATCTGGGGCTGCGTGCAGCAGACCCTGGAGCAGGGCTTCAACATTGCCCGCAACGCGTCACTGCTGGCCGGATTGCCGCATTCCGTACCAGGCCAGACCGTCAACCGTCTGTGTGGCTCGTCCATGTCGGCGATCCACATCGCGGCCAGCAACGTGCTGGCCGGTCAGGGCGATGTCTACCTCTGCGGCGGTGTGGAGCACATGGGCCATGTGCCGATGAACCACGGCGTGGATTTCAGCCCGGCGATCTCGCTGCATACGGCCAAGGCCGCCGGCATGATGGGCCTCACCGCCGAACTGCTGGGCAAGATCAACGGCATTTCCCGGACGGATCAGGATCAGTTCGCGCTCACCTCGCACCAGCGTGCCGTGGCGGCGCAAGCCTCTGGCATCAATAACAGCCAGGTCGTTCCGATCCGGGCACATGATCCGGATGGCAACCTGATCATGACCACGAATGACGAGGTCGCCCGTGCCGACGCCAGCCTCGAATCGCTGGGCGGTTTGCGTCCGGCCTTCGATCCGCGTGGCTCCGTAACCGCTGGCAACAGCTCTGCCTTGTCCGACGGCGCGTCCTGCGTACTGGTCATGTCGGCCGAAAAGGCCAAGTCGCTCGGCCTGAAGCCCATGGTCAAGATTCTTGGCATGGGCTGGGCTGGATGCGATCCATCGATCATGGGGCGCGGTCCGGTTCCGGCCACCCAGCAGGCGCTGAAAAAGGCCGGCATGGATCTCGGCGACATCGAGTACATCGAACTCAACGAGGCCTTTGCCGCGCAGAGTTTGGCCGTACTCAAGGAGCTGAAGCTGCTGGACAAGCAGGACATCGTCAATGTTCGCGGAGGCGCCATCGCACTGGGCCATCCGCTGGGCTGCTCGGGTAGTCGCATCACCGGCAACCTCGCGCATGTACTGCACGAGAAGAACGCCAGCATCGGCCTGGCCACGATGTGTATCGGGCTGGGGCAGGGCGTGGCCACCATCGTCGAGCGCATGCACTAAACAGCGCTCGTCACTGCAAGCAAAGAAAGCCCGCGTTTCGCGGGCTTTCTTTTTTTGCGAGCCTACATTCAAAGGTAAAAACGAAACGGGCTATTTGTTACCGCGTGTCGTGATGTCCCATATGACACGTGCAAGAAATGAGAGCGCGGCGACCGCGGATATGCCGATCAGCAGTGAGGTGGCATCTCTTGCCTGGGCGCCCAGCACGGCAGTGGCGATGGCTAGCGGGACAATGCCGGCCAGTGTCGCCAGCATGAACTGCGGAAAGCGCAATCGCACCGCGCCGGCCAGGATGCTGATGGCGTCGTTGGAGAGCAGGGGGTTGAGTCGGGTGATGACCACGGCCCATAGGCCATAGCGATCGGTTTGTCGGTGGACCCATGCCTGCGTTTGGTCGCCCAGCAAGGCGTCGATAGTGGGTTGGCCTGCGATGCGGCCGATGGCGTAGCCCACAGCGGCTGCGATGACGATCGCCAGCACGGCCAGCGCCCCGCCGGCCCAGGGTCCATAGACCAGCACGGCGGCGATCATCAGCAGCCAGGACGGAACGACAAGCAGAAACATCTGCAGGCTCATCAGCGCGATGAGAATCACCGGCCCCCAGTAGCCAGCGCTTCGTATCCATTCGCGAATGCCGGCCAGGTCGCCCGCGGCGATAACGTCGTAACCCTGACGCGTCCAATCTGGCGCGAGCATCCACAGCAGGGTTGCGCCTGCCCCCAGGATGAGCAGGATTGCCGCGGCGATTGCCCAGGGTATGCGGCGGCGCCACGGGTCGCGCATGGTCAATCCGTGAGCAGAGCGACGCCGTAGGGCGGCAGGGTGATGCGTGTGCCGTCGGGCGTCCAGGGGCTGAGTTCCGGTGCGGCCAGTTGGCGGTGTCGATCCGGCACCGAGAGCGTGACGGAGTGGTCCGCGAGGTTAAAGCCACACCACAACGGCTGGCTGGGATGCGTGCGCTCGAACGCGAGTACCGGGTCGGCGGTGGGGCTTAGTCGCAGCCTGCCGCAGCCCAGTGCTGGCGCACAGTGCCGCCATTCGATGGCCTTGCGATAAAACTGCAGCAGGGAATTGGTCTCGGCCTGCTGCCGATCAACGGCCAGCGGCCGGTGCTCATCGGGAATGGGTAGCCAGGTTTCGGCAGCTGTGGAGAAGCCCGCCCAAGGCGCGTCGGCTTGCCAGGGCATGGGCGTACGGCAACCATCGCGGCCCAGCAGCAATGGGTAGTTGGCGATGCCGAACGGATCACGCATCTGGTCGAATGCGACCTGCGCCTGCGGCAGCCCGAGTTCGTCACCCTGGTAGATGCAGGCGCTGCCGGGCAGGGTTATCAGCAGCAGGCACAGCAGCCGGTCGAGGCTGTCGCCATGTTCGATGATGGCGTCGCCATGGTTCCACCAGCGGCTCTTGAGACGAGGAAAGTCATGGGTGCCGAAGGTCCAGCACAGGCGGTGATCAGGAAACAGGCATTCCACCTGCTCGATCACCTTGGTCAGGCCGCCGCGGGTGAACGGCTCATGGCTGATGAGCGCGGCGTTGTAGGCGCAGTGCAGCCGGTCGTCGCCGTGCACATAATCCGAGGCGGCCGCCAGGGTGTCTTCGGCGCTGGAGATTTCGCCTAGCGCCATGCGCTCCGGGTACTCGTCCAGCATGGCGCGAATCTCGGCGAGCCAGGGCAGAGCCTCCGGCCGGCAGACCGTGCCGGAGTTGATAGTGGCGAAGTAGGGGTCTTTGGGCTCCGCGCCGGCCGGCCGGGCCATGTTGGCGGGCCGTTGGGGGTTGTCGGCCAACGACGGGTCGTGGCCGAGAAAATTGATCACATCCAGGCGGAACCCGTCCACGCCTTCGTCCAGCCAGAAGCGACCGATGTCCAGCATCGCGGCCCGGACATCCGCGTTGAACCAGTTCAGGTCCGGCTGCTGGGTGAGAAAGTTGTGCAGGTAGTACTGCTCTCGCCGGTCGTCCCAGGTCCAGGCCGGCCCGCCGAAGGTCGCGCGCCAGTTGTTCGGTGGTCCACCATCCGCGCTCGCGTCCGCCCAGACGTACCAGTCCGAGCGGGGATTGCTCCGATTGGCGCGGCTTTCGACAAACCACGGATGCTGGTCCGAGGTGTGGTTCCAAACCTGATCCATGATCAGCCGCATGCCCAGCTCATGCGTGCGGTTCAGCATCTGACGAAAGCCGTTCATGGTTCCGAACATGGGTTCCACGGCGCAGAAGTCGCTCACGTCGTAGCCGAAATCGTGCATCGGTGATTTGACGAACGGGGACACCCAGATCGCATCAGCGCCCAGGCCGGCGACATAGTCCAGCCGCGCCGTGATGCCGCTGAGGTCGCCGGTGCCATCGCCCGTGCTGTCCATGAAGCTACGCGGATAGATCTGGTAGATGACGGCGTCGCGCCACCAGTCGGTGGTTCGGGTCATGCGGATTGCTTGAGTCGGATGTTGGCGAAAAAGGCCGACCATGGGCCTAGGAGCAGCTGGTGATCGTTGTCGGCCAGCGTCCATGCGTAGTCGAGGCGATGAATGTGGCGCAGTTCGCCGAAGCGGCTCAGGTCCACTTCCTGGTCATGGTCGGACAGGTTGAACAGGCAGAGCAGTTGCTGCGATCGATGGCGGCGCACCAGCCCGAACACGTTGCTGGGGGTGTCCAGCACGTTGGAATGACCGGCGGTGAGCGCCGGCTGCAACCGGCGCCAGTGCAGCATGCGCCGCCAGCGGTTGAGCAATGAATCGGGGTCGGCGTGCTGCTTGTCGACTGCCCGAGCCAGATGCCGCTGGGGGACAGGCAGCCAGGGTTCGTTGCCCTCCGTAGTGAAACCGCCATGAGGGTCGTCGCCAACCCAGGGCATGGGTGTGCGTGAACCGTCGCGACCGACCACATCCGGGTATAGCGCCTTGCCGAATGGGTCGCGCAGCTGTTCGGGCGAGATTTCTTCGGGGATGCGGGCTTCCGGCAGGCCCAGTTCGTCGCCCTGCCAAAGACAAAACGCGCCGGGCAGCACCAGAAGCAGCCCGGCCATCATGTGATAGAAGGGTTCCGGATACGCGCGCCGATCGCCGCCCCAGCGTGAGCGCAGCCGGCCATAGTCGTGATTGCCCACGATCCAGCAGGTGCCACCCTCGCCGAAAGCATCGGTCACGCGCTGGAGCGTGGTGCGCATGAACCCGGCGGTCATCGGGCGGTCCGCGAGCAGGGCGCTGTGATACGCCAGGTGCAGGCGCTCCGGGCCGCTGGCGTAGTCGGCCGCGGTGACGACGGAATCCTCGCAAAGCGTGACTTCGCCCAGAAGCATCGTGTCCGGATACTGGTCTGCGAGCTCACGCAGCGGTGCGAGGTATTCCAGCGTCTCCTCGCGGCAGAAGCTGTTCACGAAGCATTGCTCCACCATCGGGTTGTCCGGTGGAATGCCTTCCGGCATGGCATCTGCCTCGTCGCGCGTCGGGTTGTCCTCGAACGAGGGGTCGTGGGCGTAGAAATTCACCGCATCGAGCCGCAGGCCGTCGATGCCCAGGTCCAGCCAGTAGCGTGCATAGTCCAGCACGGTGTCGCGAACGGCCTGGCAGTGCCAGTTCAAATCAGGCTGACTTTCGAGGAAGTTGAAGAAGAAATACTGATTTCGAGATTCGCAGTACTTCCACCCGGATTCGCCGGTGAAGGCCGAGCGCCAGTTATTGGGTGGGCCACCATCGTCGGCCGGGTCGGCCCAGACATACCAGTCCGATTTGGGGTTATCGCGCGACTGGCAACTCTCCTTGAACCACGGGTGCTGATCGGAGGTGTGGCTCCATACCGCATCCAGCACCACCTTGAGGTTCATGTTGTGGCAGATGCCCAGCAGGCGCTTGAAGTCATCCAGCGTGCCGAACTCTGGGGCGACACCGCTCATGTCGACGACGTCATAGGCGAGATCGTTCATCGGCGAGGGATAGATCGGTGTCAGCCAGATGGCGTCGACCCCGAGCGAGGCAATGTAATCCAGGCGCTGAATCACGCCGGGCAGGTCGCCCCCCGGGCCGCGGCCGGAGGTGGACTGAAAGCTCCACGGGCTCAGCTCGTAGATCACGGCGTTCTGCCACCACTTGCCGTGTCGCGTGGACTCGCTGGCGTCCTTCCAGGTCCAGGCGGGTTCGTTGATTTCAGGCGTGCGCCACCACTGTGCTTGCTGGGCATTCATTAGACGTCCTTGTTCCAACGTTGCTTCAGGTTCCGTGACTTGCTCGAACGGATGCCCCCGCAACCCACCAGGCCGTTTCAGGCAAGGCTTTTATGCTGACAACAGGCTGGGCCGGGCGTTCCGAAGCAGCCGACCCCAGGCGCATGGTGGCGCTGGCAATTTGTCGATCAGGCGCATGCCTTTATCGAAGCCAGTGTCTGCGCCGCCCGGGATCGACGGCAAGCGGCCAATGCACCGCCGGTCGCAGCGCGCACGCTCACGTCATCGGCGGCCTGAGTTTTGCCGGTGGCTCAGGCGTGTATCGCGTGTCCCAGCGTGGCCAGGGCGGCTTCATGGAAGGCTTCGCTCACGGTCGGATGCACCTGAATAATGCCGGCGAGGTCTTCCAGCACCGCACCCATTTCGATCGCCTGAACAAACGCCCCCGTCAGCTCCGATACATGGGCGCCGACCGCGTGCACGCCGAGAATCAGGTGGTTGTCGGCACGTGCCGTTACCCGCACAAAGCCGCCGTCGGTGCCGCCTTCCATGGTCAGCGACCGGCCGTTTGCCGCGAGCGGAAAACTGCCGACCTTGACCTCGAATCCGGCCGCCGCAGCTTCGTCCGGCGAGAGGCCGGCTCCGGCGATTTCGGGCTCGGTGAAGCAGACGGCCGGGATGGCCGCCGGGGCGAACTTACGACGCTCGCCGGCGATGATCTCCGCGACCATCTCGCCCTGGGCGGAGGCCTTGTGCGCGAGCATGGGCTCGCCGACGACATCGCCGATCGCCCAGACCTTGCGCATGGACGTCTGGCAGCTGTCGTTCACCCGGATAAAGGCGCCGTCCATGTCGATGACCAGCCGGTCCAGCCCCCAGCCTTGCGTGTTGGGCTTACGGCCGACCGTGACCAGAACCTTGTCGCAATCCAGCGTGGATGTGCCATCGGCGGATTCCAGCTCCAGCTGTCCGGCCGAGTAGCCGACTGCTCTGGTGTCAAAGCGGATATCGATATCGTGCTGACGGCACCACTTGCTGACCGGCTTGACCAGATCGCTGTCGTAGGACGGCAGCATGCGGTCCGTTGCCTCGATGACCGTGACCCGAGCGCCCATCTTGCGGAAGGCGATACCCAGTTCCATGCCGATGTAACCGGCCCCGATCACCGCCAGATGTTTCGGTAGTTCCGGCAGGGACAGCGCGGTGGATGAGCTGAGCACGTCACCGCCAAAGGGCAGCCCACGCAATTCGACTGGGACCGATCCGGTGGCGATGATCACGTGCTCTGCCGTGATGTGCGTGGTTGTGCCGTCGCCTTCGACGATGCAGCTCTTGCCATCTTCAAAGCGCGCCCAGCCACCGATGACCTGGACACGCGCCTTTTTCAGTAGGGCGGCAACGCCCCCGCTGAGCCGGGTGACGATGCCGTTCTTCCAGTGCACGGCACCGCCCAGCTCGAATGTTGGCGGCGCCGCCAGGCGGATACCCAAAGCGCCGTCACCCACATGCTGAGCGAGATCGGCGAACTTGCTCGCAGAATGGATGAGCGCCTTGGACGGAATACAGCCGCGGATGAGGCAGGTTCCGCCCAGCTGATCGGCTTCTACCAGCACGGTTTTCAGCCCCAGCTGCCCCGCACGTATGGCGGCAACATAGCCGCCGGGACCACCGCCGACGACGAGTACCTGTGTGGTGATCGCATCACTCATGCTTCGCCCTCCATGAACAGGGTGGCCGGGTGTTCCAGCAGGCCTTTGATGCGCTGGATCAGCGCCGCGGCATCCCAGCCATCGACAATGCGATGGTCGAAGCTGGACGACAGATTCATGATGAGTCTTGGCACGAGCTGGCCGTTCACATAGGTCGGCCTCTGCATGATCTTGTTGACGCCGATGATGGCGACCTCCGGTGCGTTAATCACCGGCGTGGAGGCAATGCCACCCATGGCGCCCAGGCTGGTGATGGTGATGGTCGAACCGGACAGCTCTTCACGACTGGCCTTGCCGGTTCGGGCCGCCTCGGCGAGGCGCCGAATGTCACCGGCCATGTCCCACAGGCTTTTGGCTTCGGCGTGCTGCATCACCGGCACCACCAGACCGCCTGACGTCTGCGTCGCGATCCCGACATGCAGCGCATCGAAACGATGGAGGATGTCGGCTTCATCATCGAAGCGGGCATTGACCTGAGGATGCGCCGGTACAGCGACCACCAGAGCCCGCGCCAGGAACGGCAGGATGGTGAGCTTGGCCTGATCCTCGCGCTTGTTGGTGTTGAGGTGCTGACGCAGGGCTTCCAGCTCGGTGACATCGACCTCTTCGACATAGGCGAAGTGTGGAATCCGTTGCTTGGCCTGCTGCATGGCGGTGGCAATGCGACGGCGCAGGCCGATGATGCGGATGTCCTCGACGCCAGGTTTCGGCATGCGCTGCGTGCCCGGTGCGGCGCCGCCCGCGTCGGCCTGGATGAAGGCATCCAGATCCTGTTGGGTGATGCGGCCGGCCGGGCCAGTGCCGGGCACGTAGGCCAATTGAATGCCCAGCGATTCCGCGCGGCGGCGCACGGCCGGCGAGGCCAGCGGTTTTTCGCCAGCCTTGCGGGGCAGGGCGCCGGACTGGCGGATGCTGGCCGCGCTGGCAGGTGCCGACTGAGCGGTTGCCGGGGCCGGTTCGGGTGCTTTGACCGGAGCTTGGGCCGGTTCCGGTTCCGGTGCCGGTGGAGCTGATTGTGGCGCGGGTGCAGGGCTGGCATCGGCGGTGGCCGTGTCGGTATTCCCGTCGCCTTCGACTTCGATCCGGATCAGCGGGCCGCCCACGGCGATCATGCTGCCGGCTTCACCGCAGAGCTCCTTGACGATGCCGCCGACCGGCGATTCGATTTCCACCGCCGCCTTGTCGGTGAGCATGTCGACGATGCCCTGGTCTTCCTCGACGGTATCGCCGACGGCGATTTTCCATTCCGCGATCTCGGCCTCGGCAATACCTTCGCCGATATCCGGCAGCTTGAACGTATAAAGACCCATCACGCGTCCTCCATGACTCGTGCGAGCGCTTCGCCCACGCGTTTGGGGCCGGGGAAATACTCCCATTCGAAGGCGTGGGGGTAGGGTGTGTCCCAGCCGGTGACCCGCATCAGCGGCGCTTCCAGGTGGTAGAAGCAGTGCTCCTGGATTTCGGCGATCAGCTCGGCACCGAAACCGCTGGTGCGCGTAGCTTCGTGGACGACCACGCAGCGGCCGGTCTTTTGCACCGAGGCGACGATGCAGTCCAGATCCAGCGGCAGCATCGAGCGCAAATCGATGATCTCGCCGTCAATGCCGGTTTCCTTCACCGCGGTTTCGCAGACATGCACCATGGTGCCGTAGCAGATCACCGTCACGTCGGAACCGGGACGCAGGATATTCGCCTTGCCCAGCGGGATGGAGTAGTACTCGTCCGGAACCTCGCCCATCGGGTGCTGGGTCCAAGGCTGCAGCGCGCGGTCGTGGTAGCCGTCGAACGGACCGTTGTAAATCCGTTTGGGTTCGAAGAACAGCACGGGATCATCATCTTCAATGGCTGCGATGAGCAGCCCCTTGGCGTCATAAGGGTTGGACGGCATCACCGTCTTCAGCCCGCTGACGTGGGTGAAGATCCCCTCGGGGCTCTGGCTGTGGGTCTGCCCGCCATAGATACCGCCGCCGCAGGGGGCGCGCACCGTGAGCGGCGCCGAGAATTCACCGGCTGAGCGATAGCGCAGCCGCGCCGCCTCGGAGACGAGCTGATCGAAGGCCGGGTAGATGTAGTCGGCGAACTGGATTTCGGCCACCGGCCGCAGCCCGTTGGCCCCCATGCCGATTGCCATGCCGAGAATGCCGCCCTCGGCGATTGGGGTGTCGAAGCAGCGCTTGGCACCGTATTTCTCCTGCAGGCCTGCGGTGCAGCGGAACACGCCACCAAAGTAGCCCACGTCCTCGCCGAAGATCAGCACGTTCGGGTCGCGGTCGAGCATGTTGTCCAGCGCGGAATTGATCGCCTGGATCATGTTCATGCGGCTCATAGGCCGGCCTCCTGGCGCTGGCGGCGAAGGTGCGGTGGCAGCTCCTTGAACACGTCGTTGAACATGGTCGACGGACTGCACGGCCGCACCCCCAGCGTGCCGTGGCTGGCGGCCTCCTTGAGGTCGCGCTTGATCTCGGACTCCAGCTCATCCTGAAGCGAGGCATGCCGCTGTTCGTCCCATTCACCCAGCTTGATCAGATGCTTCTTCAGCCGGTCGATCGGGTCGCCCAGCGGCCACACGGTGAACTCGTCCTTGGGGCGATAGCCGGATGGGTCGTCGCTGGTCGAGTGCGCCGCGGCCCGATAGGTGTATAGCTCGATCAAGGTCGGGCCGAAGTTGTTGCGGGCACGGTCGGCTGCCCATTGGGTCACGGCGTAGACGGCCAGAAAATCGTTGCCATCGACCCGAATCCCGGGCAGGCCGTAGCCCAGCGCCCGGGCGGCAAATGTCGATTGCTCGCCACCGGCAATCCCGGAAAAGCTGGAGATCGCGTACTGGTTGTTGGTGACATTGAGCACCACCGGTGCCTGGTACACGGCGGCGAAGGTCAGCGCATGGTGGAAGTCGCCCTCGGCCGTCGTGCCTTCGCCGACCCAGGCGGCGGCGATCTTGGAATCGTTCTTGTAGGCGGAGGCCATGGCCCAGCCCACCGCCTGCGGAAACTGCGTGCCGAGGTTGCCGGAGATGGAGAAGAAGTTCGCATCCTTCACCGAGTACAGCACCGGCAACTGCTTGCCCTGCAACCGGTCTTTGGGGTTGTTGAAGATCTGGCACATCAGATCCACCAGCGGCCAGTCACGCGCCACCAGCATGCTTTGCTGGCGGTAGCTGGGGAACAGCATGTCATCCGGTCGCAAGGCCATGGCCTGGGCGACGCCGCAGGCCTCTTCGCCGGTGCACTTCATGTAGAACGAAGTCTTGCCCTGACGCTGCTGGCGCAACATGCGGTCATCAAATGCGCGGGTGCGCATCATGTAGGTCAGGCCGCGGCGCAGCGTATCGGCGTCCAGTTTCGGATCCCAGTCGCCAACCGCGAGGTCGTCGTCTCCGAGCACGCGGACCATGCCCAGGGCGTAGTCCCACATCTGGTCGTCCGGCTCGTCCAGCGGAGGCTTCGGCAGGGTGCCGGCGGCGGGCACCTTGATCATGCTCGCGTCGGGATCCATACCCGGACGCGTCGTCGGTTCCGGCAGGTGAAGCCGGAGCGTCTCGTCAGTCATGTTGTGGTCTCTCTCCATCGCACCGCAGGTCACGGTGACGTGGACAATTGGTATTGGGAGCGACCGGCTTGGTGCGCTCGATTGGCTGCGAGTCTAATGCTTTGAATCCAGTCGTAGTACCGTACCGCAGCATTTTGGGAGACTGGCCTAGCCGTGGTCGGAACACAGGACAACGGACTACGCGGCAATAACAAGGGAGAGGGACACGACATGATCGCTCGGGGACTTCGGCTACCGGTAGGTGGCCTCGTAATGCTGGTGCTCGCCGCCTGTTCGGATCGCACGCTACCGACGCAGGAAGGCGATGACGAACACGGATTCTCAGCGCCGACGGCGGCCACTGTTCAGGCCAATCAGGCAGTGGCCGCAGCGATGCCGGAGCCGTATCTGGATGGCATGGACGCCGCCCGTCGCGGGTTGATCGCTCGCGCGGATGACCTGGTCGTCACGCGGGAAGACGGCAGGCGGATCTGGAACATCCCGGCCTATGACTTCATCGACGGCGCCGCTCCGGACAGCGTGCATCCCGGTCTGTGGCGCCAGGCCGACATGCATAGCATCGCGGCCTTGTTCGAGGTCGTTCCCGGCATCTATCAGCTGCGGGGCTTCGACCTCGCCAATATGACGCTGATTCGCGGCGAGCAGGGTTGGATTGTGGTCGATCCCCTGACCAATGCGCAGACCGCCGAGGCCGCCTGGGCCTTCGCCATGGAGCACCTGGAGCCACGGCCGATCACGGCGATGCTGATCACCCACAGCCACATTGATCATTTCGGCGGCATCCGCGGCCTGAGCCAGGCCTTTGCCGATGACATGCCCATCGTTGCACCCAGCGGTTTCATGGAGGAGGCCACCAGCGAAAACGTGCTGGCCGGGCCGGCCATGCAGCGCCGGGCGGGCTACATGTATGGCCGCGAGCTGCCGCGCTCGGCGCGTGGGCATGTGGATACCGGGTTGGGGAAATCACCTGCATTCAACGGGCTGATGGGCATCATGGAGCCGACGCTAATCGTCGAACAGACGGGGCAAACCGAAACGCTGGATGGGGTCGAGTTCGTGTTCCAGAATGCGCCGGGCTCCGAGGCGCCTGCCGAGTTCACCGCGTATCTGCCCGCGAGCAAGGCGTTTCTTGGGGCGGAGATCACGTCGCGGACGCTGCACAACGTCTACACCTTACGTGGCGCGAAAGTGCGCGATGCATTGGCCTGGAGCCGCTATATCGAAGAGGCGCGTACGGCGTTCGCCGAGGCCGAGGTCTTCGTCGGATCGCATCACTGGCCGGTCTGGGGGCGCGACACGGTGCAGACCTTTCTCGTCGAGCAGCGTGATACCTACAAGTACATCCACGATCAGACGCTGCGATTGGCGAACAATGGCCTGACGCCCAAGGAGATCGCCGAAACTATTGAACTGCCGCCCTCGCTGCGGCGCGGCTATCACAACCGTGACTACTACGGCACGGTTCGCCACAACGCGCGTGCGGTCTATCAGTACTATTTTGGCTGGTTCGACGGCAATCCGGCCCATCTGAACGCCTTGCCGCCCGCCGAGGTTGGCCAGCGCTACGTGAAACTCGCTGGCGGGGCCGAGGCAGTGATGCAGGCCGCGCAGGCCGCCTTTGACGCTGCGGATTACCGCTGGGGGGCCGAATTGCTGAATCACCTGGTGTTTTCCGGTCAGGCCAGCGATTCGGCCAGAGCGTTGCTGGCCCGGACCTACGATCAGATGGGCTATCAGGCGGAATCCGGCCCTTGGCGGGATTTTTATCTGACTGCGGCCTATGAACTACGCCACGGCATGCCGGAGCAGGTGATGAACTTGGCAGATACGGCCGGACTGCTGGAGCACATCGGTATTCCGACCCTGCTGGACTCGATGGCGGCGCGACTCAACGGTCCGAAGGCCGAAGATGTGACGCTTAGCGTCGGCCTCGAACTCACGGATCGCGAGGATGCGTACCTGCTGTGGATCGAGAATGCGGTGCTGCACCACCGCAGGCTTGATCCAGCGGACAGCCCGGATGTGACCATCGCCATCAGCCACCCGCTGTTCATCCGGGTGCTCACCCGCCAAGCGGCATTGGGGGACCTGTTCGGAAGCGACGAACTCGCGCTCTCGGGCAGCCGGCTCAAGTTGTTGAAGTTCTTCTCCCTGCTGGATCAGCCCGACGGCACCTTCGCCATCGTGGAGCCCTGAGCGGTCTCGAAATTCGGGCAAAATCTGTTAGGCTTCGCGCCCGTTCGCCTCTGGGGTTGCCCAGCGGCGGGCGCGCCGGCCCGCTCGGGTCGGACTCGACGGTGGGCCGCATCGGTTCCCCCGCGGCGAATGGTCGTAAACCCCGCCAGGCCCGGAAGGGAGCAACGGTAGCGGTTCATTCGGGCGCCGGGGTGTCGCTGGTGCGGTCCGCCACCTTTTCCCGGTCAGTCCCGATGGCGGTGACTCAGCAGACGCCGCGGATCGGTATCTGCGACAATCCACACCTCGCAGATAGAAGCTCCTCCGCATGACCTATCAGGCACTGGCGCGCAAATGGCGCCCACGCACTTTCGAGCAGGTGGCGGGCCAGCAGCACGTGGTCCAGGCCCTGAGCAATGCGCTTGAGCAGCAGCGCATTCACCACGCCATGCTGTTCTCCGGCACCCGGGGTGTTGGCAAAACCACGCTGGGTCGGATCATCTCGAAATGCCTGAACTGCGAAACCGGTGTGACCGCCACTCCCTGCGGCAGCTGCAGCGCCTGCGAGCAGATCGACCAGGGGCGCTTTGTTGATCTGATCGAAATCGATGCGGCCTCGCGCACCAAGGTCGACGACACCCGCGAGCTGCTCGACAACGTGCAGTACGCGCCCACGCGCGGCCGTTACAAGGTGTACCTGATCGATGAGGTGCACATGCTCTCGAAGCATTCCTTCAATGCCTTGTTGAAGACGCTGGAAGAGCCGCCGCCGCATGTCCGTTTTTTGCTCGCGACCACCGATCCGCAGAAGCTGCCGATCACGATTCTGTCGCGTTGCCTGCAATTCAACCTCAAACGTCTGCCGCCGACGCTGATCCGTGAACGGCTGGCCAGCATTCTGGGCGCCGAGGGGGTCGAGGCGGAAACCGAAGCCTTGCAGGCGCTGGCCATCGCCGCTGACGGCAGCATGCGTGATTCGCTCAGCCTCACCGATCAGGCGATTGCGTTTTCCGGTGGCGCACTCACGCTGCAATCGGTCGAGGACATGCTGGGCACGGTCGGGGCGCAGGACGTACTGGCCGTCATAGATGTGGTCAACCAGGCCGATCCCGATGCGATGGCTGTGCTATTGCGCCGCCTGGACGAGCAGGCCCCCGATTTCGACGGCCTGTTGGCGCAGATCGCCTCGGCATTGCAGCAGGTAGCGGTGGCGCAGCTGGTACCGGCCTACGCGAATGACGCGTCCGTCTTCGATCGGGACAAGCTGAAGACCCTGGCGCAGTCGGTCTCGCCTGAAGATGTGCAGCTCTTCTATCAGATGGCCATGCAGGGCCGGCGCGATCTGCCTGTCGCGCCCGATCCGCGTGTCGGGTTCGAAATGACCCTGCTCAAGATGATGGCGTTTCGGCCACCTGCAGCCGGTGGTGGAGCCCAGGCGCGACGTCGTGAACCTACCCCGGATTCGGCGGAACCCGAGCCGGCCCCCGCCGCGACGGCCTCGGCCGTGTCGGTGAGCATTGATCCGACTCCGACTCCGACGCCGACGCCACCACCAACAGCATCACCGGAACCGGTCGGCGTACCGCCCGCCGTGGCGACAGAGGCGCTGCCGATCGAGCCGCGAGAGTCGCTCGAGCAAGCGCCAGCGCCGGTCACGGCACTGGACACCGCGGCGCAGTGGCCGGAGTTCATTCGGTCGATGAGCATTGATGGCATCGCTGCCCAGCTCGCGCGACGCTCGGAGTGCGTGAGCGTTGGCCCGGAGCGCATCACGTTGCGGCTGCCCGAGTCGATGGGCCGCTTCAATCGACCGGTCACGGTTGAGCGGTTGCGCGATGCGCTGCGCCAGGCGCTTGGGGCGCCTGACCTGGATCTGCGGGTCGAGACAGGCGAAACCACCGGCCCGACCCTGGCCAGCATCGAGTCCGAAGAGGCCGCGGCCCGACAGGCCGCCGCCGAGGCGGCCTTGGCGAACGACGACAACATCCAAGAGTTCGAGCGCCGTTTTGGCGCGAGGATTCGCGACGGGAGCATCAGGCCGTTAGGGACACTCTGATCTATTCCCGCCGCCAAGTTGCCGCCTGAAAACAGGCCAGGCAAGGCGCGAGAAGTGAAGTTTGGTCATTCCAAATAAGCGACGAGCAACGCTGCATGGCCTGTTTTCAGGCGCAATCCGTATGGAACGGGCCGGTTTTCCCGCAAGCCTGCGTTGTCGTTCGCTCATTTGGAATGACCAAAC
>NZ_CAXRDQ010000066.1:0-27675 GCF_964229365.1 Abyssibacter sp.
GCAAGCCTGCGTGGTCGTTCGCTCATTTGGAATAACCAAACCGCGCTCACTCCGCCTGGGCTTGCAGGAAAACCGGCTCCGTCTTGGTGGTGTGAATAGGTCAGTGTTTCCCTAGAACATCGTGGGCAGGTCGAAGAAGAACGACGTGCCTGCGCCCGGCTCGGATTCCGCCCAGATGCTCCCGCCATGCAATTCGACGATCTTCTGGCAGATCGACAGCCCGATGCCGGTTCCGGCGTAGTCGTCGCTGGTGTGAAGGCGGCGGAACATCGTGAAGACACTGTCCAGCTGCTGCGCGTCGATGCCGATGCCGTTGTCCTTGACCTGAATCTGCTGCCGGCCGGCCGTTGTCGGCGACGCGCTGATGTGCACACAGGGTTTGGCGCCTGCTGGCTGAAACTTGATGGCATTGCCGATCAGGTTCTGCAGCAATTGGGTGAGCAGGGACTCGTCACCGGTGACCTTCGGTAGCGACGCGGTTGTGACCGTGGCACCCGCTTCGGTCAGCGTGCTTTGCAGTTGCAGGCAGGCGTTGTCGACAATTTGCTGTAGTTCCACCGGCTGATGCACCAGCTTGGTCTGATTGACGCGCGAGAGTTCGAGCAGGCCGTCGATCAAGGCCTGCATGCGCCGCGCGCATTCGTCGATGATGCCGAACAGTTCCTGATCATCTCCGTCCAGCGCAGGCCCCAGCTTGCGTTGCAGGAGTTCGTTGAAACCGACGATATTCCGCAGTGGTGCCTGCAGGTCGTGCGAGGCGACGTAGGCGAACTGCTCCAACTGCACATTGCTGGCTTCCAGCGTGCGGGCGTACTCGGTGAGCGTGCGTTCGGCGAGCTTGCGGTCGGTGATGTCACGGACCGCCGCCGTCGCGAACATGCCGTCATCGGTTTCCAGTGGCGACAGGCTGATCTCGATCGGGAACTCCGACCCGTCCTTGCGGCGACCACTCAATTCCAGGCCGGCGCCCATCTCGCGAACCTTGGGGCCAGTGAAGTAGTGGTCCCGATGGCCGGCGTGAGCATTGCGCAGGCGTTGCGGAATCAGCATCTCGACCTTGTGGCCTACCATGGCTTCGCGTTGGTAGCCGAACATGCGTACGGCCTGGGCGTTCACCAGGGCGATGTCACCGACGCTGTCGATGATGACCATTGCATCCGGTGCGGCCTCCAGCAGATTGCGAAACTGTCGCTGCGCTTTGCGCCGCTGCGTGGCATCGCGAATGGCCGCTGCGGCGAACAGGCCGCGTTCGGTGTCCAGCGGGCTGAGGCTGATTTCGATCGGGAATTCCGTGCCGTCCTTGCGCCGACCGCTGAGCTCCAGGCCGGCGCCCATTTCCCGCACCTTGGGCTCGCCAAAATAGGCGTCGCGAAAAATGCCATGGCCCTTCCGGAACTGCTCCGGAACCAGTATTTCGACGAGCTCGCCCAGCAGTTCGGAGCGAGGGTAGTCGAACAGGTGCTCGGTTTGCCGATTGACGAGGATGATGCGGCCGTCGCTGTCGATGACGACGATGGCGTCGGGCCCGCGTTCAACGATTTGCCGGAACCAGACAAGTTCCAGCTGCTCATCCAACGCTGCGCGGGCTGTGGTCATGGCTTGTTGTTCCCCTGGCCGGCGGCGGTCGTTGGTCGGGCGGGCGGCCAAGCGTCGCGCGACGGAGTCATTGTCCACAGTCCGGCCAGTGATCGCGACCCGCGCAGACCAATGTCATGAAAGGGTCACTGCACTGTCTCGGCAATGTCATGTCAAAGCTCAAACATTCATGGATTAATGTGCCCGAGTTGTATCCGCCATGGCCGAAGCTGATCGCACCCACTACCGCACCGTCTTTATCTCGGATATTCACCTCGGCACGGCAGGGTGCCAGGCCGAGAAACTGACCCGTTTCCTCAAGAGCGTCACCTGCGATGACCTCTACCTCGTCGGCGATATTGTCGATGGCTGGAAGCTCAAGAAGCAGTTCTTCTGGCCGCAGGAGCATACCAATGTGGTGCGCAAAATCCTGACGAAGTCGAAGCGCGGCACCCGCGTGCACTACGTCACCGGTAACCATGACGAGTTCCTGCGCAAGTTTGTCGACTACCGCCTGACGCTGGGCAATATCCGCGTGGTCAATGAGGCGGTGCATGAGACAGCCGACGGCCGCCGCTTGCTCATCTTGCACGGTGATCTGTTCGACGTGATCACGCGGTACCACCGCACCATCGCGCTGGCAGGCGATGTCGCCTACGAGGCGCTGATCGCCTCGAACCGTTACATCAACTTTTTCCGGCGCAAGTTCGGGCTGGGCTACTGGTCGCTGTCTAACTTCGCCAAACACACGACCAAGCGCTTCGTGAACCTGATCTCCAGTTTCGAGGATTCGGTGGCCCACGAATGCCGCAAGCGCGGCTTCGACGGCATCGTCTGCGGTCATATCCATCATGCGGAAATTCGCGATATCGATGGCGTGACGTACTACAACACCGGCGACTGGGTGGAATCCTGCACCGCGCTGGTCGAGCACGCCGATGGCCGGATGGAGATTCTGGACTGGTCCGAGAACGGCGTGCAGCGCAGCGAGAAGGTCACGCCGATTCGGTCTGCCGCAGCCGGCTGACCCGCGCGGGTCGGTGGCCGCCCGCAGAGATTACGGGCGGGCTTGCCTATACTCCCGCCATGACTGAAACCAAGACCGAAACCCTCATCGAGGGCCGATTCCTGCGGCTTGTGCGCCGCGGCCGCTGGGAATTCGTGCAGCGTGTGATTGCCCCTGAAGGCGCGGTGCAGATCATCGCGCTGACGCCGGAGCGAGAGATCCTCTACGTCGAGCAGCACCGACCACCAGTGGGCGGTCGCGTTATCGAATTGCCGGCAGGCCTGATCGACGGCGATGGAGGTCCGGACGAAACCGCCGAGGCCACGGCGATCCGCGAGCTGGAGGAGGAGACGGGCTACGCCTGCGAACGCGTCCGGCTGGTTCATCGCGGCCCGACATCGCCCGGCAGCTCGAACGAGTTCAATGCCTTCTACATCGCGGACGACTTGCGCCGAGTCAGCGATGGCGGGGGATTGGACAGTGAGGACATCACCGTGCACCGCGTGCCTCTGGCGCAGGCGCATGCCTGGCTGGCCGAGCAGTCCGAGCGCGGGTTGTTCATCGACCCACGCGCCTATGTAGGCCTCTACTGGGCGCAGCGCGGACTGTAGGCGGCTCGCACCTCGCGAGCGGGTTGAACGCGTTCCCTACAGAAACTGGGTTGGCGCAAAGACTTTGGCTGCATCCAATTTTTTGGCTTCGCTCACGGCCCCGAGCAGGATGCGGTCGGCCTGCACGGGGCCGGCGGCCTTGCAGGCTGCGACGTACAAACCTTGAGCCAGCATGTGCATGCGCGCCGAGTTGCCCCACTGGACGCCGTCCGGCGTTGCGCCGCGCATGGCGATTGTGGCCATGGCATCACCGAGTACGCCTGGCATCCGGCGGTCTTCCAGTGCGGTCCGCATCTCGGCCAGAAATTGCTGGATGACCACCGGTCCTAGTTCGCGCAGCTGCTCGCCATAGTGCTGAACAATCTTCAGAAACACGATTTCGGCGGGGGTGCCTTTCAGTTCGGTGCGAACGGAGGTCGTCGGTGCCGGGCGGCTTGCTGGCCGAGTTGGCGCCGTTGGGCCAGCGGCGGCCTGGATCATGCCGCGGTAAAGCGCCAGCCTCAGCTCATGGCGTTCACGTGCTTCCAGCGTCTGCACCGCCTGGATTTCGTTGACAAACTCGATCAGCGGAACGGACTTACGGCCGGCGAACTTCTGATCCCACAGGTCCAGGGCACTCTGGACGCCAGCCGCGTCCAGTTTGGTACCCAGGACCTGGCTGATGATGGTCCGTTCACGCGCATGCCGCGCGTCTGTGGCCGCCATCAGTCGGCCCGCCCGGCGTGTGGCAGATCTGTCTGGAATTCCGGATAGCCGACTTCCGAGTGCTCGGTGAAATCCAGTCCGCGCTGCTCGTGCAGGGATTCGGCGCGCACCTTGATGACGAGATTGATGCCGGCGAAGCAGAGCCAGGCCAACGGGAAAGCCCACAGGAAGGCGGCACCGATGCCCAGGAGCTGGGTCGCAATCACGCCGGGCTGGAACAGTCCTTCGTCGAGGAACAGTCCGGCGGCCAGCGTGCCCCAGGCACCACAGAATCCGTGGACCGGGATGGCGCCGACGACATCATCGACACGCAGCTTGAGCAGCAAGTCGCCGCCGAACACCGCAACCGGCGCGGCAACCAGGCCGGTGATGACCGCGAAAATCGGCTCCATGGAGCCGCAACCGGCGGTGATGGCGACCAGACCGGCCAATGCGCCGTTGACCGAGCTGGTGATGAGGACGGGGCGGCGCAGGACCGCGAGCAGCACCATGGTGCCGACGACGCCGGCCGCCGCCGCGAGGTTGGTATTGAGCAGGACCTTGCCGATGGAGCCGTCCGCGGCCAGCGTGCTGCCGCCATTGAAGCCGAACCAGCCCAGCCACAGGACAAAAACCCCCAACGCCACGCTGGGTAGGCTGTGGCCGGGGATCGGACGGACGCTGCCGTCGGACCCGAAGCGTCCGAGCCTCGGCCCAACGACGATGGCCGCTGCCAGCGCACACCAGCCGCCGATTGAATGCACGACGGTGGAGCCCGCGAAGTCGATGAATCCGCGTTCCGAAAGCCAGCCGCTGCCGGTGAAGGCGCTGCCCCAGACCCAGCTTCCGTAGACGGGGTAGATCAATCCCGTCACCGCAGCCGCGCCAATCGCATAGGCGGCGAAGCGCATGCGCTCGGCCACAGCGCCGGAGACGATCGTGGCGGCGGTGGCGGCGAACATCATCTGGAACACGAGAAATCCGGCCTCGCCACCCGCCAGATCACCGGGTACGAAATGCGATGTGCCGAACCAGCCACTGGGGTTGTCGCCGAACATCAGGCCGAAGCCCAGCGCCCAGAAGGCGAGCACGCCGACACAGAGGTCAGCGTAGTTTTTCATGATGACGTTAACGGTGTTCTTGGTTCGGACGAAGCCACCTTCCAGCAGGGCGAAGCCCGCCTGCATGAAGAAGACCAGTGCCGCGCTCACGCAAACCCAGATCAGGTCAGCCGGGTTTTCTAGCAAGCCCTGAGCGCTTGCGGTGGCGGGCGCGACCAATGCCGCGGTGAACAGACAGCGGGCGAGGCGCTTCATACGCATGCGAATCCTTCGGTGGCGATCCTTGCTGTCGCAACGCAGGTGCAGGCGTGGTCATGGCGTGTGGTGCGCGGCTTCGCCGCCGTGGGTGCCCGGCCAGCAGGCACCCACGGCGTTGAAGACTTGCCGGCCTAACCCCGGAGTCGGCCGTCCCCCTTCAAGGGAACCAACGCGTGCTTCCCAAACCGCGGCCTGCGCCGCGATTCCCCGAGCTTTCAAGCTCGACTGAAACCGCAAGCAATGCCGGGGCCAACTCGATGGAACGCTCCGTGGTTCACGCCGCGAGCGTTCCATCGCGGTAATCGGCGAGCGCCTGTTCGATTTCCTCGCGGGTGTTCATGACGAACGGGCCGTATTGAACCACCGGCTCACCCAATGGTGCGGCGGCGAGCAGCAACAGACGGGCACCGACACTCTCTGACAGAATTTCGATTCGGTCGCCCTGGCCCAGCAATCCCGCTGCCCGATGGGGCAGCGTCTTGCCTGCGATGCTGGCACTGCCTTCGTACACATACGCGAAGGCGTGGTGATGCGCCGGCAGGTCGGCCGCGAAGCGAGCGCCGGGCTGCAGATGAATGTCCAGCAGGGTTGGTTCGGTGATCGGCCGCTGGATTGCGCCCTCTACGCGGCTGCCATTGAGTTGCCATTCCCCGGCGATGACGCGTACGCGGCCGCCGTCGAAGGATGCCTCCGGGATGGCCGTGGATGGGATGTCCCGATACCCGGCCGGTTGCATCTTCAGCTTGGCAGGCAGGTTCAGCCAGAGCTGGAAGCCGCGCATACGGCCCTCGGTTTGCTGCGGCATTTCCGAGTGGATGATGCCGCGGGCCGCCGTCATCCATTGCACGTCGCCCGGGCCCAGGTCGCCGGTATTGCCGAGGTGATCCTTGTGCTGCATACGGCCATCGACCATGTACGTCACGGTTTCGAAGCCGCGATGCGGGTGCGAAGGGAAGCCGGCGATGTAGTCGTTGGGGTCGTCCGAGAAGAACTCGTCCAGCATCAGGAACGGGTCGTGGCGTAGCCCTTGGCTGGCACCCAGGCTGCGGCGCAGTTTGACGCCGGCACCATCGGATGCAGGCATGGACGGAATCACATGGTTCAGTTCGCGTAGGTTCATGGAACAGCTCCGGTGGGAGACGAGGAGAGAGGCCGCTGACCGTTAGGCCAACGTTGTCAGGCGGCGAGTTCGCTGAGGGTCTGCCGCGCGCTTTGCAGGGCCTGTTCGCGGTGTTCACCGCCCATGGCCAGGCCTTCGGCGTAGACAAACTCCACTGCATCGATGCCGAGGAACCCGAGGAAGTCGCGGACGTAACGGGTCTGCGTATCTCTTGGGGTGCCGACATATCGGCCACCCCGAGTCGCCAAGACAATGGCGCGCTTGCCTGTCAGCAAGCCGTCAGGGCCCTGCGCGGTGTAGCGAAAGGTAATCCCGGCACGGGCGATGTGGTCGAAATAGGCCTTCAGCGTCGACGGTATGCCGAAGTTGTACATCGGCAAGGCGATGACAATGACATCACTGTCCTGCAATTCCTGAATGAGCGCATCGGACAGCTCGACTTCAGCCGCCTGCTCAGGCGTGCGTTGCTCAGGCGGGACCGCGAAGGCCGCAAAGCGCGCAGCGGTGAGGTGCGGCACCGGATCGGTCGCCAGATCGCGATGGCGAATGGTGGCGTCACCGTGTTCGCGCTGCCAGGTTTGGATGAACTGCTGACCCAGCTGCGTGGAGCTGGCGTTGGCGGAATGCAGGCTGGTGCTGAGAAAGAGCAGATTGGTCATGATCGAACCCCGGAAGCTGGTGTGTATGTCGAGCATTAAACAATCAATTGATATGGAGAAAAAGCGCAAATTTATCGGTAAACTCATCGAAAAATTCGAATGGTTTGTGTATGGCTAGAATCTCCCTGGAGCAATGGAAAGCCTTGGTGGCCGTCGTCGACGCTGGGGGCTATGCGCAGGCGGCAGCGCAGCTGCATAAGAGCCAATCCGCCGTGAGTTACGCGGTTCAGAAACTGGAACGCACGCTCAATGTGCAGGTGTTTCAGGTGCGCGGGCGAAAGGCCGAGCTAACCGAGGTGGGCGCCGCACTGCTGCAACGTGCCAAGACGTTGCTGGAAGATGCGGAACAACTCGAGCATGGCGCGCAACGGCTGGCTGCGGGCATTGAACCCAAGCTGCGTCTGGCGGTGGAGATTCTGTTCCCCACCTGGTTGTTGCTGGAGTGCTTCGCGGCTTTCGCGACCCGGTATCCGAACACGCACCTGGAACTGGAGGAGTCGGTTCTGGGCGGGACCGACGAGGCGATACTCTCGCGCCGTGTCGATCTGGCCATCGCGCCCGGTGTGCCGGTCGGGTTTCACAGCGAGCCATTGATGGACGTGCGCTTCATCCCGGTGGCCCACGCCGATCACCCGCTGCATCGCTTGGGCCGGCGGCTGGAGTATCGCGATTTGCGCCAACATCGTCAGATCGTGATTCGGGATTCTGCCGTGCAACGCAAGCGGGAGAGCGGCGCCTGGCTTGGGGCAGATCAGCGTTGGACTGTCAGCAACAAGGCCACGTCGATTCAGGCGTTGACCATGGGCTTGGGATTCGCCTGGGTGGCCGATCACATCATCGCGCGGGAACTGGAGCGCGGCGTGCTAAAACCGCTCCCGATGGTGGGAGACGACCAGCGGCGCGCAACGCTTTATCTGATCTCCCCTGAACCTGGGTTTGCCGGCCCGGCCAGCCAGGCCCTGGCGGATATCCTGCGCCGGGAGACGGCGAAACAGTGCGCGGCGCAATCGACGCGGCCCAGGTGACGAGCCGCCAACCCGCGCGCCGCCACGTTCGGTGATCAGATGTATACCATCCAGCAGCCGACCGGCGGATGAGCGCTTGTCCATGGAATGTTTCATGATTGTTCAACCACTCGAAGAATTGCGCGTGCCGTCCAATCGGCGACATATGCGAGCGCAGTAAAAGAGAACATCCGCATTTCCATCGAACTCGACAAGCTGAATAACCGCTACAGCGGCTTGGCGTATGCGTCGGGCATGCTGGTGTTCGCGGGGGCCATTTTCGTCGAGCGCGTGTTTGCCGGTGCGCGCTTCGACCAGTTCGATGCCGTCATCGCCGCGTGCATTCTGCTGCCGCAGTTCGTCTTGCTTTCGAAACCGGTGCTGCGGCGGTTCGAGGAAGGTGCGCGTTCGGCGTTGAGCGGCGCGATCGTGGTGAGCAACGGCCTGATGTTGGTCGCCTTCTGTGTTCGGCACACGCGATCTACCGATGGCCTGCCGTACATGCTGGAAATGGTGCTGATCCAGACGGTATTCGCCTACATTTTCTCCGGTTTAAGTCTGCGGGCAGCCGTGACCGCGGGCGCCGCCATGTGGGGGGCATTGCTGCTGGGCCTGTTCTGGATGGTCGACCTACCGCCTAGCGCGTTGGCGCGGACGGCACTCGTGATCACGGCCTTGAACATTGTCGGGTTGATGGGCCGGCTGTGGACGACCGCGCTGGCCCGGCACTACGACCGCGTGCGGCAGGAACTCGATTACGAAGCCTCGCACGACCCGCTAACGGGCACGCTGAACCGTCGCGGCATTCAGGCGACGCTGGATCGCGTACTGAAACATGCCTACCGGGAGCGGCTACCGGTCGGTGTGCTGTACCTCGACCTCGACGGCTTCAAGCGCATCAATGACGACATCAGCCACGCCGCCGGGGATGCGATGCTGGCAACCATCGCGAATCTGCTCAAGGACGCGTCGCGTCGCCCGCTGGACGCGGTGGCGCGCATGGGGGGCGATGAGTTTCTCGTGATCTGGCCCACCGCCGAGTCGGGCAAATTACTCGCGCATACGCAGCGCCTTGCGCAGGCCATCGCCCATTCTCGGCAGGTATCCGACGGCGGCCGCGAGTTCGGTGTCACCGCGAGCATCGGCGTGTTCGTGGCTCAACCGGGCTCGCAGATGTGGTCGGCCGAGGCCGTTGTGACGGCCGCAGAACGGTTGGCCATGACGGCGAAAGCCGCCGGTGGGGATCGAATCGAGTTCAGCGGTGCAGGACCGCAGGCCGCGCTGTCGTTGACTCACGGCGCAGCCTAGCTTGCAGATCGGTGGCGCGGGCTGTGCGCATGCCGAGGAATGTTCTAAGCTGATCAGACCGTCCCAGGGGTGCCCGTCGCGGCTGAGAGAGTCCCTTGGAACCTGAACCGGATTGTGCCGGCGTAGGGAGTGGACGCAGGCGCTGCACGCAGGGTCCGTCCGTCCCGTTCGTTGGGCCAGGAGAGTACCCATGAGCGCGACCCCCAAGACCATCCAGGCTGATATCGCCGAAAACGCGCGCCGCGTTCGCGATGAAATGCGCGAGCCATTCGCCCAGTCACAGAAGATCTATGTCGCCGGCTCCACGCCCGACATCCGGGTGCCGATGCGCGAGATCGCCTGCTCGCCGACACGGACTGAGACCGGCTTCGAGTCAAATCCGTCGGTCACGGTTTATGACACGTCCGGCGTCTACCAAGACCCTGACGTTGCTATTGACCTGCTGGAGGGCTTGCCGCCGCTGCGCGCGCCCTGGATCGAGGCGCGAGGTGACACCGAACAACTCGCTGGGCCGACGTCCAGCTTTGGCCAGGGGCGGGCCAGTGACCCGGCGACGGAAGCGTTGCGCTTCGGCCATATCCGTCCGCCGGCCCGCGCGGTCGCCGGTGCCAATGTCACGCAAATGCACTACGCCAAGCAGGGCATCATCACGCCAGAGATGGAGTTCGTCGCCATCCGTGAGAACACCCGGCTGGCGGAGCTGCGGGCCGAGTACGAGGCGGCCGGTTATCTGCGGCGCCAGCATGGCGGGCAGGGTTTCGGCGCCCGGCTGCCGGCCGAGGTCACCCCTGAGTTCGTGCGTGACGAGATCGCTGCCGGCCGCGCCATTATTCCGAACAACATTAACCACCCGGAATCCGAGCCGATGATCATCGGCCGCAACTTCCGGGTGAAGATCAACGCCAACATCGGCAATTCGGCCGTCACCTCGTCGATCTCGGAAGAGGTCGAGAAAATGGTCTGGGCCACGCGCTGGGGCGCGGATACCGTGATGGACCTGTCCACCGGCAAGCACATCCACGAAACCCGTGAATGGATCATCCGCAACTCGCCGGTCCCCATCGGTACGGTGCCGATCTACCAGGCGCTGGAAAAGGTTGACGGCAAGGCCGAAGACCTCACCTGGGAGTTGTTCCGCGACACGCTGATCGAGCAGGCCGAGCAGGGTGTGGATTACTTCACCATCCACGCCGGCGTGCGCCTGGCCTATGTGCCGATGACAGCCGACCGCCTCACCGGCATCGTCTCGCGCGGTGGCTCCATCATGGCGAAGTGGTGCCTGGCGCATCACGAGGAGTCCTTCCTCTACACCCAGTTCGAAGAGATCTGCGAAATCATGAAGGCCTACGACGTGGCCTTCTCCCTGGGCGATGGTCTGCGCCCTGGGTGTTTGTCCGACGCCAACGACGCGGCTCAATTCGCCGAGTTGGAAACCCTCGGCGAGCTGACCAAGATTGCTTGGGAGCACGATTGTCAGGTGATGATCGAAGGCCCCGGCCACGTGCCCATGCAGCTCATCCGCGAGAACATGGACAAGGAGCTGCGCGACTGCTTCGAGGCTCCGTTCTACACGTTGGGTCCGCTGGTCACCGACATCGCACCGGGCTATGACCACATCACCTCGGGCATCGGCGCCGCCCAGATCGGCTGGTACGGCACGGCCATGCTCTGCTACGTGACGCCCAAGGAGCATCTCGGCCTGCCGGACAAGGACGACGTGCGCGAAGGTATCGTCACCTACAAGATTGCTGCCCATGCCGCCGACCTCGCCAAGGGCCACCCCGCTGCCCAGGTGCGTGACAACGCGCTATCCAAGGCGCGGTTCGAGTTCCGCTGGGACGACCAGTTCAACCTGGGCCTGGACCCGAACAAGGCCAAGGAATTCCACGACGAGACCCTGCCCAAGGACTCTGCCAAGGTCGCCCACTTCTGCTCCATGTGCGGACCGCATTTCTGCTCGATGAAGATCACGCAGGATGTTCGCGACTACGCCAAGAAGCAGGGCATCGCCGCGATTCCGGTGGCGGTGGAAACCGGCATGGAAGAGAAGGCGCGCGAGTTTCGCGAGCAGGGTGGGGAGGTTTACCGACCCGCCTGAGCGGGTCGGGGCGCTCGGCGCCTCGGTTCGTGGTGAATTTTCGCCGGATTGGCTGTCAGACCGTGGACCACCCACGCCACGGAGCAGGCAAGTGAAGATCCAACTCGAAGGCAAGACCGCGATTGTCACCGGTTCTACCAAAGGCATTGGCCTAGCAGCGGCCAAGGGCCTCGCGGCGGCCGGTGCCAAGGTGATCGTCAACGGCCGGACCGAGGACTCCGTGAAGCAGGCTCAGCAAGCGGTGGCGGGCGCCGTCAGCGGCGCCGCCGTGGACCGATTTGCGGCCGATGTGGGCACAGTGGAAGGCTGCGATGCGCTCATCGCGGCGCACCCGCATTGCGACATTCTCGTCAACAATGTCGGGGTCTTCGGTCCGCAGGATTTCTACGAGATCCCGGATGACGAGTGGAGCCGATTTTTCGAGACGAATGTGATGTCCGGCGTCCGCCTGGCGCGGGCCTATACGCCGACCATGGTGGACAACGGCTGGGGGCGCGTCGTGTTTCTTGGGTCCGAATCGGCGTTCAACATCCCGCCTGACATGATCCACTACGGCATGACCAAGACGGCCTGTGTCGTAGTGGCGCGCGGCCTGGCCAAACGGCTCGCCGGGACGGGTGTCACCGTGAACTCCGTGCTGCCCGGCCCGACCTTGTCGGAGGGCGTACAGGCGATGATCGCCGACGAGATCGAAGGAACCGACAAGACCATGGAGGAGGCCGGGGCCGAATTCGTTCAGGCGCACCGGCCGTCATCCATCCTCCAGCGCGCAACCCGGGTGGAGGAGGTCGCCAATATGATTGTCTACACCTGCTCGTTGCAGGCGTCCGCGACCACCGGTGCGGCGTTGCGTGTGGATGGCGGGGTTGTGGATTCGATTTGATTCGCGGCGCCGCGAGGCTCGCTATGCTGTATTCCCCTTCGCACGAAAGGACGAGACCATGGATGTCATCCGGATTCTGCTCGCGATTGTCCTGCCCCCGGTAGGCGTGTTTCTTCAGGTCGGCATCGGCCTGCACTTCTGGCTCAATATTTTGCTGACGATTCTCGGTTACATCCCGGGCATCATCCATGCGGTCTGGGTGATCGTGAAAAAGTAGCGGACAGAAAAAAGCCGCCGAGAAAGCGCGGCGGCTTTTTCTTCTGAGCGGCCTTCAGGCGACGCTTTGCTGCTGTGCCTTGTGGCGGCCTTCCTCGATTTCCTCAATCAATTTGGCATTGAAGGCCGGCAGGTCATCCGGCACGCGCGAGGTCACCAGGCCTTGTTCGCAGACCATTTCGCGGTCGTAGACCGTGGCGCCGGCGTTGCTCAGGTCCGTTTGTACGGCAGGAACTGCTGTCATCTCACGATCCTGGACGACGTTGGCGCTGATCAATACCTGCGGGCCGTGGCAGATGGCCGAGACGACCTTCTTCTGTTCGAAGAAGTCGCGGACAAAGCTCAGCGCTGTCTCGTTCGTGCGCAGCGCATCCGGCGAGAACAGCCCGCCCGGAATCACGATGGCGTCGTAGTCCGCGGCATTGGCCTCGCTCAGGAGCGCGTCGACCTTGAATCGGTCGCCTTTGTCAGTGTGGTGCATGCCCTGAATCTCGCCGTCCTGGTCGGAGACGATCTGCGTGGCCATGCCCGCATCTTCCAGGGCTTGTTTGGGGGATGTGAGTTCGATCTGCTCGAATCCGTTGGTGGCCAGAATCGCCACGGTATTGGTTTGCTGTGAGCTCATCGTTTCTCCTTGTGGGTGCACATAGTCAGCGGTTGGGGATTGACCGCGTATTCATGCGACAGGGTTCACGCGCAGCCGTTCCATGCGGGTTTTGGCGAATCACCGCGTGCGGAGCGCGATAGCCCGTGTTGGAATACGCGGCATGACCGAGACCGAACAACCGGCCCCCGAATCCGCCGACGCGATCAAGCGGCGGATGGCCAAGCAGCGCCGCCGCGCCCGTGCTGCGGCCCGCGCCAAGGCGCGCAGCACCCATATCGCATTCGTGCTGGTGATTATTGTCGGGATGGTCCTGGTCGTGCCGCGCTATCCGGGCATTCTGATCTTCATGTTGCCGCCGTTTGCGGTGCTGGCAGCCTTTGCTATTGGCGCGGGGCTGTGGCGCCTGTCGCCGATCAAGCGCTGGTATGCCCGCCAGTTTGGGCGGCCGCCATCCTTTTGGCACAGTCTGATCACCGGGGCTGCGCTGCTGGGCGTGGCATTGTGGATCGCCATCGCGGTGAGCACGTCGTCCCCTGCCGGAGCCTGGTGAATTGAGCGAATCCATGACGACTGTGCGTGAGCGCGGGCCGCTTTACGGCATACATCTCGCGATTCTGGTGATTCTCTTGCTTGGTCTGCTTCGACTCGGGCGGGATGTTCTCATGCCCATCGCCCTGGCCTTGCTGCTGAACATCACGCTACGCCCGATCATCGCTCGACTGCGTCGGGTGGGCTTGCCAGCGCCGGTTTCCGCAGGGTTTGTCGTGGTCTCGCTGGTCGGGCTGGTCAGCCTGTTTGTCTACGCCGGTTACGATCCGATGTTGCACTGGCTTGAGAGTGCACCGAAGTCTATTCAGGAGTTGCGCGCGCACGGACAGGGCGATTTATCCGGGGTGAAGAAGGCCACCGAAGCGGTGAGCGAAATTGCAGCAGGCGGCGAGGAGGGCGAGCGCCCGATCGTGGTGCAGCAGGCAGATACCACGTTCACCGCACAGTTGGCCGAGGCAGCCAAGACCGGCGCAGGGATTACCGGCATCACCTTGATATTGCTGTACGTCCTGTTGGCGACGGGCGATCTGCTGCTGCGAAAACTGGTGCAACTCGCGAGCGGATTTTCGGCCCAGCGCCGTGTCGTCGTGACCGTTCGCGCCCTCGAAGCCCACCTGGCGCTTTATCTCGGGACCATGTTGCTGCTGAATCTAGGCGTTGCGCTGATCGTCGGCCTCGCGCTTTGGCTGGCGGGATTCGATGATCCCATCCTGTGGGGCATGGCGGCCGGCCTGCTGCGTCTGATTCCGTACCTGGGCAACATCGTCGTCGTGGCGATTTTGCTGACGCTGGGCGTATTGGCCTACGACCCGTTCTGGATGATGCTGGCGCCGCCAGTGGCGTATCTGGCGTTCATTACGATCTACGGCAACGTGTTCGAGCTGTTCGTGCACGGTCGCCGACTGGCACTCAACCCCATCATGCTGTTCGTCTACGTGTTGTTCTGGGGCACGATCTGGGGCATCCCCGGTGCCTTGATCGCCGTGCCGCTGCTGGCGGCAACCAAGGTGATTGCGGAACAGGTGCCGGCGCTGCGGCCACTGGGGCGGTTCGTGAGCGCCTAGCTCTCCTAGTTGAACTGCAAGGTGGTCTGCAGCCCGAAGCGGCGGTAGACCTTTTCCATGACGAACAGCGGGCCGATGAGCAGAAATACCAGGTCCTCACCAAACGAGGGTTTCGCACCCTCGACCTCGTGGCCGTAGAACTGCACGGCCCATGCCGCAACCCACAGCGCGGCTGACACGCCGGCCAACCACCAACCGGCGCCGCCCAGTGCCAGAATGCCGATGACGGACAAGGCGAACCAGCCGGTCATCACCAGCGCGCTGCGCAGCGACAGCTTCAGATAGAACAGCCCGGCGAACAGGCCGCCCACCGTCGCGGCGTTGACGAATTCGGCGATTGCGGCATCCAGGCCCAGCCACTGCCCGATGGGCACGCACCACAGCAAGCCCAGCGTGGAGAAGACGATCACCGGCACGCAGATCATGTGGATCAGCTGGTTGGTCGGATTCTGGTGATCGCGTTGGTAGGCTTGCAGAAATTCTTGTTGGGTACGCATCGGTTGTCTCCTGACATTGCGATGACGGTAGATTGCCGGGTCGATTGCTCTGAATCTGTCACCTGGACGACAGTTGCGGGAGGTTTTGAACGATGACGATCGATCACGGCGCCGCGAGGGCGCTGATCGCATCCAGCGAGTGGTTTCGGGAGCTGCCGCCAGAGGTGGTGTCGCAACTCGGTCGGTTGGCCCGCCTGCGCCAGCTGGACGATGGGACACGCCTGTTTGCCCAAGGGGATGAGGCTGACGGACTGTACGGCGTGCTGCGCGGGCAGGTTCGCATCAGTAGTCAGGGTGCCGACGGCCGCGAGTTGCTGGTCAATGTCTTCGAGCCGGGCGGCTGGTTCGGCGAGATTTCCATGTTCGATGACCTGCCGCGTACGCACGATGCCGCGGCACAAGGGGCCACGGATCTGCTGTTGATACCGAAGCGGGAGTTCCGCGCACTCCTGGAGGCCGACCCCGGCCTCTATCCCCATTTCATGCGCATGCTGTGCCGCAAGCTCAGGCGCAGCTTCGGCTATATCGAAAGCGCTGCGTTTCTGCCGCTACGGGGCCGCTTGGCCTATCGCCTTGCGGAGCTGGTCGAACTGCATGGTCAGGCCAATCCCGATGGCAGTGTCACCATCGGCCTGCACCTGCCACAGGACGAGTTGGCGCGGATGGTCAACGCGGCGCGGCCTAGCGTCTCGCGAGAACTCAAGACGTTGGAAGCGGATGGGTTGATCGCGCTGGCCTACGGTGAAATCCGCGTGCTGGATGCGCAGCGGCTAGCAGCCGTGGCGGAGGGCCAGACGTCTTCACGCCGCTGACCGTTGGGCAGAATCAACAAACCGGTGGCAGCCGCGCGGACGTTACAGCGAGTCGCGAAGCAGGCGACCCCAGTCTGAGAGGGACTTCAATATCTGAAGTTTCCCGGCATCCCCGGCACACTGCGCCTGGAGTGCAGTAATCGCGGTGTCGTAGTCGTTGAGGCCGAGCCCGCCGTCCGGCGCGAATTCCAGCCGATTGCTGCGAAACTGGTTCCATTCGTCGCGTTCTGCGTCGTTCAGCGAATCCGGGTGGTAGCGGCCCCGGTAGCGGAACAGCAGATCGTGCAGACGCTTGTCGCGGAACGGTAGCTCGAGGTTGTCGAACTCCGCCGGCGCGAGACCCGGAATCCGCTCGCAGAGGCGGCGGTCCTCGTCACCGACGAAGCCGCCGTACAGGTCTTGTTCAGGGTCGCTGGGCGCATCGAACTCGGCCATTGCGAAGACGGCGGCGGCCTTGTCGGCAACGTTGTCCATGGCGTCCGCGAGCTGTTTCCAGTGCCTGCGGCACTGGTCCAGATCCAGCGCTACACGCTCGGCCTGTTCTGGCTTGAGCGTGTTGACAGGCACCAGAACAGGGGCGCGATTCACATGCACGCCCTTGAGAGCGATGCGTTCGACATCTTCGGGCAGATCGGCACGGGGCGTGAAGATGCGTTCGTGGACATCGACCGCCGGCAGGTCGATCAATGCGCTGGGATCGTGGCGCAGGTCGTAGCAGATGACGGCATTGCTGTTGGTCGGGTGCGGGCAGAGCGGCATGATCAGGCTCAGGCAACCCTGAGTCGCCGGAAACTTTTCCGATACATGCAGCACGGGCATGTGCCGGTCCAGGTCCAGCATGGACCGGGCGGAGGCCTTGTCGCGGTGTGACCAGACGAAATCGTAAAGGCGGGGCTGTCGCTTGCGGATCAGTCCGGCCAGCGCGATGGTCGCCCTGACATCGGAGACCGCGTCATGCGCACGCTGCTGCTCCAGCCCGTTCGCCTGCGCCAGGTGCTCCAGCTTGAAGCTGGGCTGGCCATCATCGCGCAGCGGCCACTCAATGCCGTCGGGGCGCAGCGCATAGGTGAGGCGCACCATGTCGATGAGGTCCCAGCGCCCACAACCGTTGCGCCACTCGCGGGCGTAGGGGTCGTGAAAATTGCGCCAGGCGGTATGCCGGGTAACCTCATCGTCGAAGCGCAGGCTGTTATAGCCCACCCCGATCGTGCCGGGCGTGCCGAGTTCACCGAGGACCAGGCGGATGAACTCCGGCTCGATCACGCCACGCTCCGCCGCAGCCTGCGGTGTGATGCCGGTGATCAGACAAGCTTCGGGGCTCGGGGTCTGGTCCAACGATGGCTGGCAGAACCATTCGATGGGCTCGCCGATGGGGTTGAACTCGGTATCGGTGCGGATGGCGGCGAATTGCGCCGGTCGGTCGAACCGCGGATTGACGCCGAAGGTCTCGTAGTCGTGCCACAAAAAGCTGGTCATGGGCTCAGTTTATCGGCTGCGTGGCGGCGCATGTCCGGGTTGGGGCGATTTTTTCGTATTAGCAGTCAGAGCCATTCAAACGGGGTGTTCCCCAAGGCAGGCAAGATGCGATCGCTTCTATTCACGTTGTTCGCCGTGTTGCTTTTCAATACCGCGCAGGCTGGCGCGGTGAATATCAACAAAGCGGATGCGCCCACGATCAGCCGTGAGCTGGACGGCGTCAGCCGCCCGTTGGCACAGCGTATCGTCCAGCATCGTCGTGACCACGGGCCGTTTCGCTCCGCGCAGGATCTCTCCCGGGTGCCTTACGTGGGCGACGCGCTGATCGAACGCAACCGGGCGAATATTCTTTTCGAGTAGGGGCTTGCGAGTACGGGTTTGACGGCGCGAGCCGGGCGGAGCGTCGCTCCAGGTCAGGGCTGAACAACGGGCGGGACAGTGGCTCGGTTATGCTGCCCGAATCCCCGGAGGCCGCATGTACCCACAGACGCGTTACGCACAATCCCATGGAGGCGATGTCGCCTACCAGGTCATCGGCGAAGGCCCGGTTGACCTGCTTTACTGCGGTGGCCTGCTGTCCCACCTGGAGTTGGTCTGGGATTACCCCGAGGCCGAACGTTACCTGGCGCGGCTGGCCGCATTCTCCCGGTTGATCCTGGTTGATCGGCGTGGTGTGGGGGTCTCGGAGGGGCTGCCCAACGATGCCCTGCCGTCTCTGGATGATTGGTCCGACGACCTGCTGGCTGTGCTCGACGAAGTTGGTTCGACCTCCGCTGCATTGTTCATCGAACGTGATGCCGCACCGCTGGGCATCAACCTGGCGAGTCGGCATCCAGAGCGGGTGCGGGCCATGGTGCTGGGCAACGCCACGGCCTGTCTGCTGGCCGACGATGCCTCCGCCGATGGGGAGGAACAGGCCGCGGTCGGGCGCATCATCGACCTGGTGCGCGACCAGTGGGGCACCGAGGCGCTGAGCGCTTTCGCGCTGCCGAGCCGCCGCGAGAACGATCACCACTTCGCGCAGAAAGCCGCGCGCTTTCAGCGATCTGCCGCGACACCGTCCTCCGCGGCTGCCCAGTTCGCGTATTTCGCTCGCTGCGACGTTCGGCCGCTGTTGTCGCAGGTTCATTGCCCGGTGCTGGTCGTTCATCATCGAAACTACGCGGTCGTGAAGGCCGCGCATGCAAGCTATTTGCGTGACACCCTGCCCAACGCCGAGTTGCTCATGCTCGATGGCGAAGATGCCTTCTTCCTCTATCAGGGCGGGGACACCGTTTTGCGCCGGATCGAGGCGTTTCTGACCGGCCGGCAGGACCAGACCCAGGCTGATCGCGTCCTGCAGACGATCTTGTTCGTCGACATTTTTCGGTCGACGGAGATCGCGAGCGAACTGGGCGACTCCGAATGGCGCGATCGTCTCGCGAATTTCTACTCCATTGTCGAGCGTGAACTGGCGCGGTATAGCGCCCGGATCATCGACGAGTCGGGCGATGGTCTGTTCGCGGTGTTGTCCGGCCCCACACCCGCGATTCATTGTGCGCGGGCCATACGCGCCGCGGTCGCCCAGATCGAGTTGTCGGTACGGGCGGGCATCCACGCCGGGGAGTGTGAAGTCTCTGACGACGCCGTGCGCGGGCTGACCGTGCACATCGGCGCCCGCATCGCGGCGGAGGCGGCGCCGGGCGAAATCTGGGTGTCGCGCACCGTGCGGGACCTGGTCGTGGGGTCCGGTCTGATCTTCCGGCACCGCGGCCCGAAGCGACTCAAGGGGGTGCCGGGCGTGTGGCGGCTCTTCCGGGTCGAAGAAGACGATGAATAGCGGCCGCGCGGCGCTTTGATGAATCCCCGGTGCTACGGCTCCGGTTGTTCCAGAACTTCAGCGGCTTCCAGCCATTCGGCCTCCGCGCTCTCCAGCGCCTCGCCTGTTTCCTGCCGCTTGCGACCCAGTCGCTCCGCGCGCCCAGGGTCGTCCTGGTAAATGCTCGGATCGGCCAGCAGGCGGTCGAGTTCACCAAGCTCGCGCTGGAGTTTGGCCATGGCCTCCTCGGCGCGGCGCAGTTGTTGCCGCATCGGTTTCGCCAGCGAGCGGCGCTGGCTGGCCACGATTTTGCGCTGGGCGTCAGTGAGCGGCGCCTTCGCCGGCTTGTCCGGTGAAGCCGGCGCACGGCGCTCGTCGCTGGCACGGCTGCGCAGCCAGCGTGCGTATTCGTCGAGATCGCCACTGAACTCCGACTGCCGGCCGTGGGCAATCAGCCACAGCTGGTCACAGGTTGCAGCGACGAGGTGGCGATCATGCGAGACCAGCACCATCGCACCCTCGAAGCCCTGAAGCGCGACTTCCAGCGCATGGCGCATGTCCAGATCCAGATGGTTGGTCGGCTCATCCAGCAGCAGCAGATTGGGTTGCTGGTAGACGATGCGGGCCAGACAGAGACGCGCCTTTTCACCGCCTGATAACGGCCCCACCGGCTCGAGCACGCGATCGCCACGAAAATCGAAGCCACCGAGAAAACTGCGCAGCGCCTGGGTACTGGCCTTGGGGGCGTCGCGCTGCAGATGCAGCAGGGGGCTGGCGTCCATGTCGAGCTGGTCGACCTGGTGCTGCGCAAAGTAGCCGATGCGAAGATGGTCGTGCCGTTGCACTGCGCCGGTCGATTGCACCGGGCCATCGCAGAGCAGGTTGATCAGCGTTGATTTGCCGGCTCCGTTCCGGCCCAGCAGGCCAATGCGGTCACCCGGATGAATATCCAGCTTGAGCTCCGAGAGCACCGGCGTGCCCCCGTAGCCGACGGCGGCGCGGTCCAGCCGAATCAGCGGAGCCGGCAGGCGGTCCGGTTTCGGAAATTCGAAGGAGAACGGCGAATCCCAATGCGCGGGTTCGGCCAGCTGCATCCGCTCGATTTGCTTGACTCGGCTTTGTGCCTGTTTTGCCTTCGAGGCTTTGGCCTTGAAGCGGTCTACGAAGGTCTGCAGGTGGGCTTTCTGCTTTTCCTGCGCCGCATAGGCGGCTGCATGCTGCATGCGCTGCTGCACCAGCGTGGCCTCGAACGTCGAGTAGTTGCCGGTGAACAGCGTGGCGGTCTGTCCGACCAGGTGCACGGTGTGAGTGGTCGTGGCATCGAGGAATTCACGGTCATGTGAAATGACCAGTAGCGTGCCGCTGTAGGCGCGCAGCCAATCCTGCAGCCAGAACACGGCGTCAAGATCGAGATGGTTAGTGGGTTCGTCCAGCAGCAGCAGGTCGGAGCGACACATCAACGCGCGACCTAGGTGCAGGCGCATTTGCCAGCCGCCCGAGAACGCGCTGACCGGATTGCGGATCACCTCGGTATCAAAACCGAGGCCATCGAGTAGCCGCGCGGCCCGCGATTCTGCGGCGTAGCCATCAACGGCATGCATGTGCTCATGAGCTGTCGCAATGGCCTGCACGTCCTCGGCGGCCTCTGCCTCGGACACGGCGCGCTGGATTGCGCGCAGTTCGGGGTCGCCGTCGAGCACATAGTCCAGCGCCGAGCGGCTGCGATCGGTGATCTCCTGGCTGACATTGGCGATGGTTAGCCCGGCGGGCACGTGCAAGTCGCCCGCGTCGAGATCAATCTCGCCGAGGATGAGCGAAAACAGGCTGGATTTGCCCGTGCCGTTGCGTCCGACGATGCCCACGCGCTGCCCGGCAGACAGGGTCATGGTCACGTTGTCGAGCAGCTTTCGGGGGCCGCGACGTAGCGCGACCTGATTGAGCGAAATCACAATAAGGCACTTGGGGGCAGAGGGATGGGGTCGACGCCGGGCGGGATTATACGGGCGCGGGCGGCCGCGCTAGCATGCGTGTACGCCCAGACACCGCCGTCGAGACATCATGCTTCAAGTTCATCAGTTTCCGTGCTTGTCCGACAACTACGGATTCCTGATCCGTGATGACGCGACCGGCACCGTCGCCTGCATCGACACTCCGGATGGAGACGCCATCGTCCGGCAGCTGGATGATCTGGGCTGGCCCTCGCACATGATCCTGAATACTCACTGGCATCCGGACCACGTTGGCGGCAACGCGATGCTCAAAAAACGATACGACTGCGAGATCGTGGGGCCAGTGCACGAAGCCGCCAGGATCCCGAACATCGACCGCACTGTCGACGAGGGTGATGTCGTGGCTGTTGGTGAGTGTCAGGCGCAGGTGCTTCATACGCCTGGTCACACCTTGGGACATATCGTCTATCACTTTGCTGCCGCGCAGAAAGCGTTTGTCGGCGACACGCTGTTCGCCATGGGCTGCGGACGCCTGTTCGAAGGCTCGCCGCAGCAGATGTGGGCTTCGCTGTCGCGCCTGCGCGACTGGCCGGAGGAGACCGTAATCTACTGTGCCCATGAGTACACGCAGGCCAACGCGCGCTTCGCACTCAGTGTGGACGCCGGCAATGCGGAATTGCAGGCGCGCGCGCAGTGGGTGGATGCCCGGCGTGCGAGTGGTGAATTCACCGTGCCGACCACGATTGCGTTGGAGCGCGCCACCAACCCATTTCTGCGCGCCGATGACGCCGGCGTGCAAGCCGCCATCGGCATGAGCGGTGCGCCGTTTCATGAGGCATTCGCCGAGATCCGGCGACGCAAGGACCAGTTCTGAGGGCTGTGCTGCCCTAAAATGGTGGTCCTCGAAACGACTGAGCGCAGCATGACACTGACCATCTACCACAATCCCCGCTGCTCCAAGAGCCGGCAAACCCTGGCAAGGGTCGAAGAGTCCGGCAGTCCTCACGCGATCGTGAAGTACCTGGATGCGCCGCCGGATGCGGCGACGCTGAAAGCGTTGATCGGCAAGCTCGGCGTGGCCGTGACTGACATCATCCGGTTCAAGGAACCGATGGCGCAGGAGCTGGGGCTGTCTGCCGCAGACGATCGCTCTGACGATGCCTGGATCGCGGTGCTCGTCGAGCATCCCAAGCTGCTGGAACGTCCGATTGTCGTTTCGGGCGACCGCGCGGTGATCGGGCGGCCGCCCGAAAATGTCGACGTGCTGCTTGCCTAACTCGCCTTCCGTTCGAGCTCGACGCCGTGCTCGGCCTGCACCTCGGTTGTCTTCGGCGGGTTGCCGGTGATCAGGCGATCCGCCGAGGTGCCGAAAAACCGCGACAGCCACTGAATGGTCACGGTCATGCGCTGATCGGGTTCGATCAATGAGGCGATGTGCACCAGTGACCAGACCATCCAGGCGAATGCGCCCTTGACCTTCCAGCCGAAGATTTCGCCCACGCAGCGGTAGCGGGCGATGATCGCCATCGAACCCTTGTCGCTATACCGGAACGGCTTGGCGGCTTTCCCCTTGGCCTGGCGCTTCAGGTACTTCGCCACGTACTTGCCTTGTTGCATGGCGACCGGCGCCAGGCCGGGCAAGGTGCCGCCCTTGCCATCCGGGGCACAGGCCAGGTCGCCAATGACGAAGATGTTCGGGTGGCTGGGCATTTGCAGGCACTCGTTGACGACCAGGCGGCCTGGGCGGTCGGTTTCGCCCTGGGTGCGTGTGCCCAGCGTTCGACCGAACTGGGACAGCGTGACACCGGCCGCCCACAGCACGTTGTCGGTTTCGATGGTTTCGGTGCTGTCGTCCGGCAACTTGATCCGGACATGGTCCGCGGTGACGTCGTTCGCCATGCTGTTGGTGCGGACCTCCACCTTGAGCTCTTCCAGCATCCGCTTCGCAGCGGCGCGCAGGTCGTCCGAATAGGCCGGCAGGATGTTTTCCGTGCCTTCGACCAGGATGATGCGCGCGTCGCGCGGGTCGATTGCACGGAAGTTGCCGACCATGACGCGCTGCGTCAGATCGCCGAGCGCACCGGCCAGCTCGACCCCGGTGGGACCACCGCCCACGATCACGAAGGTCAGCAGGCGCCGTCGACGCTCCGCATCGGGTTCCTTCTCCGCCTCCTCGAAGGCACGAAACAGGCGATGGCGCATTTCCAGCGCATGTTCGACCGTCTTCAGCCCCGGCGCGTGCTCGCGCCAGTGGTCATTGCCGAAGTAGTGATGCTTGACGCCGGTGGCGGCGATGAGTGTGTCGTAGGGCGCTTCACCGCCGTCGTAGTAGACGATTTGCCGGTCGACATCCACGTCGTAAACCGTGCCGAGCAGCGTGCGCACGTTCGCGTACTTGCGCAGGACAACGCGTTGCTGGGTGGAGATGTCACCCACCGTCAGCGTTCCGGTGGCGACCTGGTAGAGCAAGGGCTGGAACAGGTGAAAATTACGCTTGTCCAGCAGTGTGACGTCGTAACCGCTGCGCCCGAGCGCGCGTGCGGCGAACAATCCCCCGAACCCCCCGCCGACAATCACAACACGATGTTTGTCTGATGGTTTGGGAGTCTGTTGCGGCATGGTTGAAGACCTCCGATGTCTGAATGCTGCAGTGCAGCAGGTTAACACGGCGCGGATTTGAGCTTGCGCCGACGGCCTGCTTGTAAGCTCAGACCCTTGTGAAGGGGCGAACGATCCATGCGAATGCTGTGGGCGGCGTTCTACTCGTTTGTTCACATCTCTTTGCTGCGCGCTGCGCTAACGTTTACAGGGAACAACCGTCGGGTTCCGGCGTGTTGGAATGATGGGGTTGCCGGGTCACCGCACATGAAGGGAATAGTCTTCACCGAATTCTTCGACATGGTCGAGCAGCAACATGGCCTGGCCACGGTCGAGCGTTTGCTCGAAGCCGTGCGCCCGGAAAACGCCGGCGCGTATACCGCAGTCGGCAACTACGATCACATGGAAATGGTTGGTTACGTCGGTGCCCTGGCGCGTTCCGCCGACCAATCCATGGACGCCATCCTCACGGGATTCGGTGAGCATCTGTTTGGGGTGTTCGTCCGTCGCTTTCCCGACCTGATCCGATCCGCCAACTCGGCCATCGAATTTCTCGCGGCCATCGAAAGCTCGATTCATGTCGAGGTCCTCAAGCTTTATCCGGATGCCGAATTGCCTCGTTTCGAGTATGCGCTGCGCGAGGCTGATCGCTTGAGCATGGTCTACCGATCACGTCGGCCATTGGCGCCGTTTGCGCATGGTCTGATCCGGGGCTGCATCGCGCACTTCGGCGACCCCCTGGACGTGCGCATGCGAGATCTCTCGGATGGTCAGGGTACCGCCGCGCAGTTCGACATCCTGCCGGTGGCTGCGTGAGCGAAACCGAAGAGCTATCGCTGTTGCGGCGCAAACTCGCGCGCGAGCGTGCCGCCCGCGAAGCGGCCGAGTCCTTGCTGGAAGCCAAGGCGCGAGAGCTGCACGAACGCAATCTCGAATTGCGCCGCTCCAATGAGGAACTGGAGCGTTTCGCCTACGCCGCGTCGCACGACCTGCGTGCTCCCTTGCGCACCATCGCCGGGTTTTCCGACCTGCTTCAGCGCAAGGAGTCCGGGGCCATGTCCGACGCCGGGCGAGAGTTTCTGGAACTGATTCACGAAGCCATCGGACAGATGGACAATCTGATCGAGGATCTTCTGCAGTTCTCGCGGGCGAATCGCATTGAGATGGCCTTTGAACCGGTGGCGCTTTCGCAGGTGGTGGATGATGCCTGCGATCGCCTGCGCGCCATGCTTGACCAGCAGGGCGCGGTCATTGATATGGGTACGCTGCCGCAAGTCTCCGGGCATGCGGGGCTGCTGACTCGGTTGTTTCAGAATCTGATCAGCAATGGCTGCAAGTTCGCGCGGCCCGATGTCTCGCCCGTCCTGCGGATCAGCGCGACGGAGGAGGACGCCCAGGTTTGTGTTCATGTCGCGGATAACGGTATCGGCATCGAGCCGGCCTACCAGGACAAGATCTTCCAGATGTTCACCCGCTTGCACAGCGCGGACGAATACCCCGGCTCCGGGATCGGGCTGGCGCTTTGTGCCCGCATTGTCGAACGTCACACGGGACGGCTCGATGTCGTGTCCGAGGCCGGACAGGGTGCGACGTTTCGTGTGTGGTTGCCGAAGCCTGTTGCCGCGCGGGTTGACTCTCTTTAGTGAAAGTCGCGGGATTTGGCGTTGAGCTTTCCCAGCCAGTGGGAGTAATCCTGAAGCTGACGTGCGATGACATGGACGACGTTGTTTTCGCGCTGCAGCTGACCACGCACCACGATGAATCTGCTGTGCAGCACGGCGCTTCTGTAGGCATGCACCACTTTGGGCCAGACGATTAGGTTTGTTGAACCGGTTTCATCTTCCAGCGTCATAAAGATCACTCCGGACGCTGTGCCCGGCCGCTGCCGATTAATCACCAGGCCTGCGATGCAGACGGGATTGCCAGTCTCTCCGTCAGCGAGTTGCGCTGCGGATTGTGCGTGCAGGGCATCAAGTTTGCCGCGCAGTAACGCCACCGGATGACGGCCTAGCGTCAGTTGGATACTCGAATAGTCGGAGATGATGTTGTCGGCCTCGCTCGGAATCCGTAGCAAGGGCGCGCCTTCGGTGAATTGGGGTTGGCCGTACAAGGGCATCGCCGTTTCAACGCCGGCGGCATCCCAGAATGCACGATGCCGATGAGTGGCCAAGCTGTTAAGTGCTCCAGAGGCTGCAAGAGCCTCGGTTTGCGAGCGACTCAATCGAGCTTGGCGAGCGACTGCCTGGACGCTGTCGGGGGGGGGCTCCAAAAGACGGGCCTGCACGATGCGTTTCGCAGCCGCTTGGTCCAGCCCCTTGATTCGATCCAGCCCCAGGCGTAGCGCAACACCGCCTCGGCTATGAACGGATGGTTCCAGCGTGCTTTGTGTGCCGGAGTTCAAAACATCAACAGGGCGGACTTCGACCCCATGGCGGTTGGCATCGCCGACCAATTGGGCGGGCTGATAAAACCCCATCGGTAGGCTGTTGAGCAGAGCCGCCGTAAAGGCGCCAGGGTAATGGTATTTAAGCCAGGCTGAGGCATAGGCCAGCAAGGCAAAGCTGGCCGAGTGGCTTTCTGGAAACCCATAGTCCCCAAATCCCTTGATTTGCTCGAAGATCCGGTCTGCAAATGCCTGGCTCAAGCCGTTCTTCATCATGCCGTCCTTGAGCTTCTTCTCGAAGGGTCCAAGCCCTCCCTTGCGCTTCCAGGCCGCCATGGCGCGCCGTAGCTGATCGGATTCTCCGCGCGAAAATCCTCCGGCTACGACGGCGAGTTCCATCACCTGTTCCTGGAATATGGGAATGCCGAGTGTCCGTTCCAGCACGGCCTTGACTGCGTCGTTGGGATAATTCACCGGCTCGTTGCCGGACCGGCGATTCAGATAGGGATGGACCATGTCGCCCTGAATCGGGCCGGGTCGCACAATCGCGACTTCAATGACCAAGTCGTAGAATTTTCGGGGTTGAAGGCGGGGCAGCATGGACATTTGAGCGCGGGACTCAATTTGGAACACGCCGATGGTGTCGGCTTGACAGATCATGTCGTAAACAGCCGCATCGTCCCGGGGAATGCGGTCAAGGCTGAGTTGCCTGCCGTGGTGCTCGTTAATCAGGTCGAAACATTTGCGAATGGCGGTGAGCATGCCAAGCGCGAGAACATCGACTTTCAGCAAGCCCAACGTTTCCAGGTCGTCCTTGTCCCATTGGATAACCGTGCGGCCAGGCATCGATGCATTTTCGATGGGGCAAAGTTCGTGAACCGGGCCATCGCTGATCACGAAGCCGCCAACGTGCTGTGACAGGTGGCGGGGAAATCCAACCAACTGGCCGACCAGCCGTTTCAGGCGTCGGATAATGGGGGTGTCGGGTGCCAGACCAGCTTCGCGGATACGCGTATCGATATCGGTATCGTCATCCCACCATTGCAGTGTTCTGGAGAGTTGATCGACCTGATCCAGGCTCATGCCCAATGCCTTTCCGACGTCGCGTATCGCTGAGCGGGGGCGGTAACAGATCACCGTGGCCGCGAGTGCCGCATGGTCGCGTCCGTACTTGCGGTAAATGTGCTGGATGACCTCTTCACGGCGTTCATGTTCGAAGTCGACGTCGATATCCGGTGGTTCGTTGCGCTCTCGTGAGATAAAGCGCTCAAACAGTAATTCGTGCTCCTCCGGGTTGACGGAGGTAATACCCAGGCAATAGCAAACAACCGAATTGGCAGCCGAACCACGTCCCTGGCACAGGATGTTCTGTGAACGTGCCCATTCAACAATCTCGTGAACGGTAAGAAAGAAGAACTCGTACTCCTGGTCGGCGATGAGTCTGAGTTCGTGCTCTATG
>NZ_CAXRDQ010000067.1:0-60981 GCF_964229365.1 Abyssibacter sp.
GCCATATCTGGCCGCCAACGCAAGGCGACTGCTTCCAGCAGCTGATCAAGGCCGGTCTGCTTGAGCGCGGACACGTGCACCCGAGTTGGCGCACCGTCGGCACCGCAGATCACGCCGACACCGAACTGATCGCTCACATCAACCTTGTTGTAAACCTCGAGCATTGGGCGACCGTCGGCCCCGATTTCTTTGAGTACGGTTTCCACATCGCGCATCCGTGCTCCGCGCTCGGGGTCGGAGGCATCGATCACATGCAGGATCAGATCGGCCTCGACGGTTTCTTCCAGGGTGGCACGAAACGCCGCGACAAGCTCATGCGGCAAATCGCGAATGAAGCCCACGGTATCCGCCAGCACGGCGGGCTCCCCAGCGGGCAGCTCCAATTGTCGCAAGGTCGGGTCCAGGGTGGCGAACAGCTGATCCGCCGCGTACACACCGCCGGTCGTCAACGCATTGAACAACGTGGATTTACCGGCATTGGTGTAGCCCACCAGCGAAACCGTGGGCGCGGCATTGCGTCGGCGCGCCTGGCGGCCGAGCTCGCGCCTGGCCCGTACGTCGTCCAGGCGCCGCTTGAGATTCTTGATCCGCTGGGCGAGCAGGCGGCGGTCGGTTTCCAGCTGGGTTTCACCCGGCCCACGCAGGCCGATCCCGCCTTTCTGACGCTCCAGATGCGACCATCCGCGCACGAGCCGGGTGGCCAAATGCTCCAGCTGGGCGAGCTCAACCTGGAGCTTGCCTTCGTGCGAACGGGCGCGCTGGGCGAAAATGTCCAAAATCAAGCCTGCTCTGTCGAGGACACGCGCCTTGACCTTGGATTCCAGATTGCGCTCCTGGCTCGGGCTGAGATCGTGGTTGACGATGATCACCTCGGCCCCGTCCGCCACCACGCGTTCCGCAATCTCGTCAGCCTTGCCCGAGCCGACGAAATACCGAGGGTCGGGCGTCTGTCGCCGTCCTCCGATCTCGCCGACAACTTCACCGCCAGCAGACACGACGAGCTCAACGAACTCGTCATGCGATTCGTCGAAATCCCAGTCGTTGAAATCGAGATGCACGAGCAGCGAGCGCTGCCCGAGTTTAGGACGTTCAAACATGGATGCCTCGCTGCGGGAACGACGCTGCTCCCGGCTGCCTGGGGTGTTCGATCAACGCGATCAGACCCACCCCGCCATCATTCGGGCATCCCGGTCGATCAGGTTTCGTCCTCTTCGCCCGTGCTGTAGCCCAGGCCTTCGGTGACGCGCACGTTCCGCGCAGGGACAACAGTGGAAATGGCGTGCTTGTACACCATTTGGCTGACGTTGCTCTTGAGCAAAACCACGAACTGATCGAAGGATTCGATCTGGCCCTGCAGCTTGATGCCGTTGACCAGATAAATAGAAACCGGGATGCGTTCCTTGCGCAGGATATTAAGAAAAGGCTCCTGCAAAATTTGTCCCTTAGACATGACCCATCCTTTGTGGCGCGAGCCGGGCGTTTAAAACCCAAGTTATTATGTGGAGTCGGTGGTAACCGCAAACCTGCCAGCAGCCGAATTCAGGCGACTGAATTCGACCGGCTGATCGGCTTTTACTTAGCCTACCATAAGGTCAGTTATTGGCTGGACAACAGATGTTGCTCGACCAGGGCTAACGCACGCTGCGTCGGCGCCTCGTCCAGGCGCAACCAATGCAATCCCGGCTCCTTGCGCAGCCATGTCCATTGGCGACGCGCCAACTGCCGCGTCGCAGCCTTGCCGGCCTCGACCGCGTCGGCCAACGAGCAATCGCCGTCCAGGTGCCGCCAGATCTGGCGATACCCCACGCTGCGCATTGATGAATGATCGGCGGACAGGGCCGTCCGCAGCCGTAGCCGCTCGACTTCCTCGACAAAGCCATCGCTCATCATTTGATCGAACCGGCGCTCGATCCGCGCGTGCAGCGCAGCGCGGTCGTCGTCGGCGATAGCCATCGACAACACCGTCCAGTGGCCATCCCGCGCTGGGGCGACCACCTGCGCAAAATGCTCGCTGGGCGGACGACCTGACAACTCGATGATCTCCAGCGCGCGCTGGATGCGCTGCGCATCGTTCGGGTGAATGCGCTCCGCGCTGGCAGCATCATGTTCGGCCAGTTCGGCGTGCAGCGCCGCCCAGCCCAATGTCGCAGCCCGTTCGACCAGGCGCTGCCGGAGCTGCGCATCGGCGCTGGGCAGTTCACTCAGACCATGCAGCAAGGCTCGGTAGTACAGATGCGTGCCGCCGACCAGCACGGGCAACCGGCCTGCGGCATGGGCGGCTTCGACCTGTTGGCGGGCGTCGTCGACAAAGCGCGCGGCGGAATAGGTGTCTTCCGGTTCGCAGCAATCGATCAGCGCATGCGGGTAGGCGCGTCGTGTCGCCGCATCGGGTTTGGCTGTTCCGATGTCCATGCCCCGATAAACCAGCGCGGAATCGACGCTGATCAGGTCCACCGGCAGGGCATCTGCAATCGCCAGCCCCAGTTCGGTCTTGCCCGTGGCCGTCGCGCCCATCACGCAGATCACCGGCTTGGAGGTCATCGCCCGCGCTGGAACAGCCGGTCCAGTTCCTTGAGGCTGATCTGCACCCAGGTTGGCCGGCCATGGTTGCATTGGCCGCTGCGCTCGGTGCGCTCCATGTCGCGCGGCAGCGCATTCATTTCGGCCACCGTTAGCTGGCGATGGGCGCGCACCGAAGCGTGACAGGCCAGCGTTCCTAGGCGCTCGTCGCTCAACCGTCGCAACTCCCGATCAGCGCCGGCCTCCTGCCCCATTCGCCCCAGCAGGTCGGCCAGCAGCGTGGCGACATCCAGATCCGCTAATGCCGTTGGCACACGGCGCACGGTGACGGTGGTCGGACCCGACCGCGTGAGTTCGAACCCGCCATCGGCCAGGATCTGATCACAGGCCTCAGCCAGATCGGCCTCACGTTCGGAGACCGCCACATCCAGCGGGACCAGCAGCGGCTGGCTGGGCACGACGCCCGCGTCACGCTGGCGCTTGAGGGTTTCGTACACGATGCGCTCATGCGCGGCATGCGTATCGACACAAACCAGCCCGTGGGCGTTTTCCGCGAGAATGTAGATGCCATGCAGCTGGGCACGAGCGTAGCCAAGCGGTGGGATCTCGTCCGGCTCGGGCGCCTGGTCAGGCTGCGTGTCCACGGAGGCGACGCTCGCGGCCGTGTCGGCAGTCGCCAGCCTGGCCTCGGGTAATGACGCTGGCCGCGCGGCCCAGTCATAAAGCGCGCGACTCTCCCCGGTCGCGAACCGCAAACCAGATTGCGGACCGCCAATCCCAGCGCCGACCGCTGTCGGCGCACCAGCCGACGGAGCGAACTCGGCATGATGCGGTTTGCTGGGCGCAGCACCCGACAAGGCCTGGGACACCACGTGAGACAGAAATCCGTGCACCTTCCCCTGGTCACGAAAACGGACCTCGTGCTTGGCCGGATGTGCATTCACATCCACGCCCGCCGGGTCCATCTCCAGAAACAGCACGTAGGCGGGCTGACGTGCGTGATGCAGCACATCGCCAAAGCCCTGCTTGATCGCATGGGTCACGACCTTGTCGCGGATCGGACGACCATTGACGAACATGTATTGCCAATCCGCCTGGGACCGAGCAATGGACGGCTGACCCAACCAGCCCCAGAGCCGCAACCCCGACCGGTCGTCGTCAATCTCAATGGCCTGTTCAACGAATCCGCTGCCAACCACATCGGCAATGCGCGCCGCCTGGCGGGCGACGGTGTCCGCCGGAGGATAATCACGAACGACGCGACCGTCGTGCGACAAACGGAAGCCAGTCCCAAAGCGGCTGAGCGCGGTGCGGCGCAACATGCGGTCGATGTGCCGGAACTCCGTCTGCTCGGTGCGCAGGAACTTCCGCCGGGCGGGCACGTTGTGAAACAGATCGCGCATTTCGACCGTCGTGCCACGCGGGTGGGCACAGGGCGCCGGTGCCACGCCGTCATGAAACGGGCCGGCCACCTCCCACCCGCCTTCATCGCCGGTCGCGGAGCGAATCTGCAGCCGCGACACCGAAGCAATGCTGGGCAGCGCCTCGCCTCGGAACCCCAGCGAGGCCACACGTTCCAGCTCATCCAGCGAAACAATCTTGCTGGTCGCATGCGGCGCCATGGCCAACGCAATCTGCGCCTCGGGGATGCCATGCCCGTCATCACGGACGCGTAACAAGCGAATGCCTCCACCACCAGCGTCCACGTCGATTCGCGACGCGCCGGCATCAATGGCATTTTCCAGCAGTTCCTTGAGCACAGAGGCCGGGCGTTCGATGACCTCACCGGCGGCAATCTGGTCAATCAGGTCGGGGGGGAGTTGGCGAATCGTGCGTGCTGACATGCGCGCATGGTAGCGCTCACCGCGGTGTGCAGGCGATCTTCGCGTCGGCAGTCAGGCCCATGGAGCGGGGGCTAATGCGTGCTTGGAATGGTCAGCCTGTCACCAATCCGGATCGTGTCCGAACCCAAACCGTTTGCAACGCGCAATGCCGCCATGCTGATGCTGAAACGCGCGGCGATTTCCGAAAGCGTGTCGCCGCTTTGCACGGTGTAGGCGTCGGCGACCGGTTCTACCGCACCCGCATCGGATGCAGAGGCCACGGTCATCAACGGTCTGTAGTCCGAAAAATAGCCCTGGATGCCCTTCAACAAACGCTGGGCCAGCCGCGCCTGAAAGTCCGAATCGCTCAAACGCCGCTCTTCTTCCGGGTTGGAGATAAACGCGGTTTCCACCAGCACGGACGGAATGTCCGGCGCCTTGAGCACCAGGAAGTTCGCCTGCTGCACGGTCGTCTGGTGCAGACGATTGATCGTGCCGATCTCCCCCAGCATCCGCTCGGCAGCGTCGAAACTCGCCTCCAGCGCGGCTGTCTGGGAGATATCGATGAGCACGGAGGCCAGCACGTCATCCTTGTCGTCCAGCCGGACCCCGCCGATCAGATCGGATTCGTTCTCGCGCCGCGCCAGCGTGCGGGCATGCTCCGAGGAGGCGCCACGCTGCGACAGAATGTAAACACCGGAGCCGCGTGCTCGGCGGTCGGTGAAGGCATCGGCATGGATGGACACGAACAGATCGGCCTGTGCCTCGCGCGCGAGCCTCGTGCGCTCCCGATGATCGATGTAGTAGTCGCCGTCGCGAATCAGCACCGCCCGCATATTCCGCTGCGCATTGACCAGCTTGGCCAGCCGCCGCGAAATCGCCAGCGCGACATCTTTTTCCTTGGTCCCGCGAGCGCCGCGCGCACCGGGGTCTTCGCCCCCGTGCCCCGCGTCGATCGCAATAATGATGGGCTTTTCGGCCATTGGCACCACTGGCGCCGGGGGCGCTTCGGCACTCGTGGCGCGAGTCGCCGGCGTGATGGTCGGCGTGCCGGTATCGAGATCTACGACCAAGCGGTGTCCGTAGCGTCCGCTGGGCGGCAATACGAATGATTTGACCCGCACGGACTTCTGCAAATCGACCACAAGCCGCAAGGTATCAGGGCTGCGTTGGCCGGTTCGCACGCGGTCGACGATGCCACGGCCGTCAGCCCCGCCGACGGCTCCCCGCGAGGCGTTGGGCACGTCGATGACCACTCTCGATGGATTATCCAGCGTGAACAGCTTGTGTTCGATGGCACCGGACAGGTCGAACACGACGCGAGTGGAATCTGGGCCGGGCCAGACCCGGACATCCTGCAATTCCACCTGCGCAAACGCCCCCGACGCCGCTAACCAACCGAGCAGCACGAAGACCCAAGATGTGAGGTTTTGTCCAAGGCGCCGACGCATGCTGGCTCCCCTGCACCCGAATTCGAGCACGACGATAGCTTGCGCCGCGAGATGTAGCAAGCGCTTTATCGATGTTTTTTAGTGAGTTAGAGCGAGATACTCAGGTGATGGGTTTGAAAGAGGCCCTAAGCAACTCAAGTATTTGACTCCCAACCATGGAGCCCGCTCGCGCAACAACGCGCCGGCCGGCGCCCTCGTAGTCCAGGGTCAGGTGCATATCGAAGCGTTCGGACAGACTCGGAATACGCTGCGGCCATTCGATCAGCAACAAGTCCGGCGTGGCCTCCTCGACGCCAAGCTCGTCCCACTGAGACTCATCGCCCAGCCGATACAAGTCCAGATGCCACACCTGGCGACCCAGGTCGTACGGCTCGACCAAGGTATAGGTCGGGCTGGGGACGGCGGCCTGCCATCCCATGGCCTGCAAGACACCACGCACCAGCGTCGACTTGCCGGCGCCCAGCGGCCCGTTGAGTGCGATCCAGCTGCGCTGCGCCTCGGTGGCCTGTGCCAAAGCCTGACCCAGCGCCAGTGTCGCTGCCTCATCAGGCAGCGACCAATGCACCGTATCGCTCATGGCCGCGGCAATACCTTGGACAGCGCGTCGATCAAGTCACTCGGTAGCAAGCCGACTTGCCCGCACTGAGCGGCAGCGATGTCGCCAGCGCGTGCATGGGCAAGCACCGCGCCGCGCACGGCATCACCCAAAGGGCTCCGCCCCGCGGCGGTTCCGCCGATGATTCCGGAGAGCACATCCCCCATGCCGCCAACCCCCATTCCGGGATTGCCCGCCGGGCAGAACGCAGACAGTGCATCCGGCGCGACGACCCAGGTTCCGGCGCCCTTGAGCACACTGGTGCAGCCCCAACGATCCAGTAACGCTTGCGCGGCGGCTAGCCGGTCCGATTGCACCTCTCCGGTCGAGCAGCCCAACAGTCTGGCCGCCTCGCCAGGATGGGGTGTGATCACGGCTTGCGGCGACAGTGGCCTTGGTGCCTCGGCGATCAGGTTCAGGGCATCGGCATCCAGAACCAATGGCCGCGAACCGGCGTGCTCCAGCACCGCATTCAGCAATGCCCTCGACCAGTCGGACTGACCGAGTCCCGGCCCGCAGACAATGGCGGAAGCCGGCTCCAGCCACTCGCGCAGGGGGGCCGCATCATCAGCGACCTTGACCATCAGTTCAGCCTGGACCAGCGGCAGCATCGCGGCGTGGTCCGGATGGGTGATGACCGTGACCAGACCCACGCCGCTGCGCAACGCGGCCCGCGCGGCCATGAGCGCGGCGCCCGGCATCCCCGGCTGCCCACCAACAATCACCAGATGGCCGAAATGGCCCTTGTGCATGTCGGCGCCACGCGCCGGCCAGGCCGCATGCAGATCCTCGTCGGTCAGCAGTCGCGCTGCGGCCTCTGCGTCGGCGAATGCCCCAGCAGGAACATCACAATCGGCGAACACGACGTCGCCGACGCAAGCCGCTGCGGAACCCTGATAAAGCCCGAGCTTGCGCGCGATGAAGGTGATCGTTGCGTCCGCGCCTAGCGCGGCGCCCAACGGCATGCCGGTGCAGGCATCCAGGCCGGAGGGGATATCCAGGGCCAGCACCGGTCGCTTGCCCCGATTCACACGCGCCACCCAGTCGGCCGCTTCCCCGTCGATCGCACGTGACAAGCCGATTCCGAATAGCGCATCGACGATCACGTCGGCCGCATCCACATGCGCTACCTGGCAGCGTGTTCCGCCGGCTGCCTCGAATGCAGACCAGGCTTCGGCAGCAGCGCCCCGTAGCTGCGTCGGGTCCGCCAGCAACACGAGTTCCACACGCCGGCCATCGAGCATCGCCAGGCGGGCGAGCTCAATACCGTCCCCGCCGTTGTTGCCGCCCCCCGCCAGCACCAGCAGATGCCGGGCTTCCGGCCAGCGTCGTCGCAACTCCTGATACGCCGCTTTCGCGGCTCGGCGCATGAGTTCAAAAACCGCAATTCCGCATTGCTCAATGGCTGCGGCGTCAATCGCGCGCACGGTCTCCGGCAAATAAAGCCTTGAATCATCCATGCCCGGCATTATAGGTGGGTGCCAATGCCAGCCTCGAACCCATGACCCCCGATTTGCACGCCGTTGCATCCTTGATTCGGCAGTGGGCCGGCGAACTGGGTTTCCAGTCGGTCGGCATCACCGGCTTCGATTTGGACGCCGATATTGAGCATCTGCAGCAATGGCTGGCCGATGGCCGCCATGGCTCCATGACGTACATGGCACGCCACGCCGGGCTGCGTGCCGACCCCGGAACCTTGCAACCCGGTGCGCTGCGCTCGATTTCCGTCCGCATGAACTACATGGGCGAATCCCCCGCGCAGATGCAGGCCTGCCTTGATGATCCCGATCGGGCCTATATCTCGCGCTACGCGTTGGGCCGCGACTACCACAAGCTCATCCGTAAACGATTGAAAACATTGAGTCAGCGCATCGAAGGCACGGTACCCGGGACACGCAGTCGGCCGTTTGTGGACAGCGGACCGGTGCTGGAAAAGGCGCTCGGCCGCGACGCCCGACTGGGCTGGATCGGCAAGCACACGCTGCTGCTCCATCGTGAGGCAGGATCATGGTTCTTCCTGGGCGAGATCCTGACCGACCTTCCCCTCCCGGTGGACGAGACACCAGCGGTCAAAGATTTGTGCGGAAGTTGCGCGGCCTGCATCACGGTTTGCCCGACACAGGCGATTACCGGCCCGCGTCAGCTCGATGCCAGACGCTGCATCTCCTACCTGACGATCGAACACCGTGGCAGCATCCCGGAAGCGCTGCGACCAGCCATGGGCAACCGCATTTTCGGATGCGATGACTGCCAGCTCGTCTGCCCCTGGAACCGCTATGCGCAAACAGCTGCTGAACCGGACTTTGTCGCCCGTCATGGGCTGGAGTCCGCCTCACTGATCGATCTGTTCGAGTGGGACGAGCCCAGCTTTCTGACCCGAACCGAAGGCATGCCGCTGCGGCGAACCGGTTACGTCGGCTGGCTACGCAACCTCGCGGTCGCGCTGGGCAATGCGCCGACCAGCGAAGCCGTGGTCGACGCCTTGCAGCGGCGGCGCGACCACCCATCCGAACTGGTCCGCGAACACGTGAACTGGGCGTTGGCGCGTCACGGCGCGAGTTGACAGTGCGTAGCCGGAGGGGCGGATTCATAGTCGGCCACCGTCCGCTTCGCATAGTCCGCTGCCGACCGTTTCAGGCGCGCAACAAACGGGTCTGCGCGAGCGGGACAACCGAGTTCCAGCAACGCCGACACCAGATTATTGATGGCGGGCAACCAATCGCCATCCAGCGCAACCGACTGCTGAAACGAAGCCTGGGCGGCCGACCAGTCGCCCTGCGCAGCCTGGGCATTGCCCAGCGCGAACCACGTCAGGCGGCTATCCGGCCAGCGGTGCGCGGCCTGCCGCAACGCCAATAACCCGGCCTCCGGCTGGCCCGTATTGATCAGATCATCGGCGGCGCGAACCCAAGGCTCCAGAGACGCCATCGGCGGCATATGAGCCGGCTGGGCGACGACGAAAGCCCACCGCTCGGCTCGCTCCCAGGCCTGCGACAAGTCGGCGCGCGACATCCAGTGGCGGCGAGTTGTACCGGAACGCAGCACCCAGCCGGTTTCGGTTTCGCCAATCACCACCGCGTAGTGCCACACGGGCAACCAGCGAACGCCCAGGTTCAGCAAGATCAGGACGGGATAACCGGCTTGCAGGCTGCCGCTGAGATGATCCAGCGTTGGCTCCAAGCGCAATGGCAGGCGTGCGAAGGACCTCGTCGCCGCCAGAAGCTCGGCCTGCAAGCTGCCCTTGCGCTCGGCGATCCAGACCTTGTCGACCAATGCGTCGGGCTCGGTGGATACGCCGCTGTCGACCAGCACAGTGGCCAGCGCAGCGGGTCCGCACTGATAGGCGGATTGCGGAAAAAAAGGCGTGTGAACGAGTTCGGCGCCGCTGGCAGGCGGCGCCGATGGTTGCAGATGTGCGCAGCCGCCCAGCAGGGCAGCCACAAGGATCAGCCGAAGATTCAGAAGCCGCTGAAGATGTTGGTCACACCGACCAGTTCGAGAATCAGCAGAACAATGAACACGATACCGACGACTTCGATCACCCCGGCACCGGCCGGCAGCTGCTCGAACTCGTTGGCCACCGTGGCCAGCTCCTCGTCTGTCATGGCATCCATCCGGGTGTCGATCATCTCCTCGGAGACGCCATAGGCGAGCAACTGCTGCCTGACATCGTCACGGGAGAGCACGCGGTCGATCTCGGCACGATGGTCGGCTCGCATGGCGTCCTGCGTGCCAACCATCGCCGCGGAAGCCGCCCCCAGAACCCCCATGTTCACCAGAATTCCGACCATCATGGCCACGATCCAGCGGGTCGCGCTTCGCATCATTTCGCACTCCATTGCTGCAAATTTGTCCGTATACATTAGCTCAACCGAGCTACAACATAGACAGGAGACAGAGACTTCCGTTCAGTCCGACTGCCAGGCCGCCTGAATCCGGTGCATCAAATGAGCTGTGGAGGCGTCGTGCGAACCGGCGGAGCCATCGGACAAGCCATCAGCCAGTTGCCGCTCGATCACCGAGGCCAGCTGCTTGCCCAGTTCTACGCCCCACTGATCGAAGGCGTTAATGCCCCAGATCACGCTCTGGATATAAACCTTGTGCTCGTAGAGCGCGAGCAAGGCGCCCAGAGAGGCCGCATTGACCGACGGCAGTAAAATGGTCGTGCTTGGCCGGCTCCCGCTGAACACGCGATGCGGGACCGCATCCTCCAGGGCCTGGCCACTAAGACCCTGCTCACCCAGCTCGACACGAACCTGCCCCGCCGATTTGCCCTGCATCAGAGCCTCGCTCTGCGCCAGGCAGTTCGCGACTAGCATGCGGTGCTGGGCATCATTGTCGTGAGATGGCCGCACCGGCAGGATGAAATCCACCGGCAACCGCTGCGGCCCCTGGTGCAACATCTGAAAAAACGCATGCTGGCCGTTGGTGCCAACATCGCCCCAGAGTGCAGGGACCGTCTGGTGCTCCGTCGGCTCACCGTCACTGCAAACCGATTTGCCGTTGGACTCCATCTCGAGCTGCTGCAAATAGGCCGGCACGCGAGCCAAGGCCTGGGCGTAGGGCACGATGACTTGTGACGGCAGCGCCAGCGCATTGCTGTTCCAGATCCCGACCATCGCCATCCAGGCAGCGGCGTTGGATTCCATAGGCGCCACGCGCACGTGTTCATCCATGGCGTGCGCGCCGCCGAGCAATGCCCGGAAGCGGTCCATCCCAAGAGCCAATGCGATCGATAATCCAACCGCCGACCACAAGGAATAGCGTCCGCCCACCCAGGACCAGAAGCCGAACATGTTGTCGGTGTCGATACCAAAGGCGCTGACGCGCTCGGCCGCCGTGGACACAGCGACGAAATGTCGGGCGACCGCCGCCTGATCGCCCAGCGCCTCGACCAGCCAGGCCCGTGCGGTGCGCGCATTGGCCAAGGTCTCGACCGTGCCGAAGGACTTCGACGTGACCACGAACAGCGTGGTCTGTGGTCGCAAACCGCTCAGCACGCGCACCAGTTCGGTGGCATCCACATTGGAAACGAAATGCGGCCGCGGCCCTCGGACCGACTCGGCCAATGCCTCGCAGACCATGCGGGGACCCAGATCCGAGCCGCCGATGCCGATGTTCACGACGTCGGTGATCGCATCGCCGGTATGACCGACCCAGGCACCGCTGCGCACGCGGTCAACGAATGCCTCGATGCGGTCCAACACCTCATGTACGTCCGAGGCAATCGCGGGTCCGCCCGGCGGGTTCACCGCGTCTTTCGGCGCTCGCAACGCGAGATGCAAGGCCGCTCGATTTTCGGTGAAGTTGACCGGATCACCCGCGAATTGCTGGCGCAGGTGCGCCGCCACCTTGGCCGAACGGGCGAGTGCCCATAACGCGTCCAGTGCTGCCGCATCAACGGCCTGCTTGGAAAAATCCAGGTGCAGGCCAGCGGCATCCAGGCTCATGCGTTCGACCCGCGCCGGGTCGGCCTCAAAAAGCGATGGGGTCGGCGTGCCGCGTAACCGTTCAGCCTGTCGCGAGAGATCCGACCAAGCGTCGGCCGACGCGCCGCGAGGACGCATCAGTTCGTTCGATCGGACTGTGGGTTGCCAGCGCCGCCCAACGGCACCGTCAAGCCGCCTGCACCGGGATGGTGTTGCGGGAATGCGTGACCTGATTGGTCTCGTCGAGGTAGACCAGCCGCGGCTGGTGGCGGCGAGCTTCGGCCTCATCCATGCCGCAGTACGCGCAGATGATCAGCCGATCACCAGGCTGCGCCTTGTGGGCCGCCGCACCGTTGACTGAAATCACGCGGGATCCGCGCTCACCCAGAATGGCGTAGGTCTCGAAACGTTCACCATTGGTAACGTTGTAAATCTGCACCTGTTCGTATTCCAGGATGCCGGCGGCATCCAGAAGGTCCTGGTCGATTGCGCAGGAGCCCTCATAGTCCAGTTCGGCATGCGTCACGCAGGCACGATGGAGCTTTGCTTTCAACAGGGTGACGTTCATAGGGCGAACCTCGCCGAGGCTTGTGACCGAACACTGTGGTTGAAGTCAGTAAGAATCAAGGGAAGAGCTGGTGCAGAAACGGACGCTGGAGGGCGGCACAAAGACTCGACTCGCTCCCCCCGCACCAGCCGGATAGTCTAAATCGCGTTGCCCGCCGCCTCAAGCGGCCAGTGCAGGATCATCGAGACGAATGTTGTCGATCAACCGCGCGGCGCCTAGTACCGCGGCGGCCAGCACGACAAAATCGCTGTGCTGCGAGGTCGCGGGCTCCAGTTCCGGTGACAGGATATTGAAGTACTGCGGCGCAAATCCGGCCGCGCGCAGTTGAACGCGCGCCGCCTGCTCCAGCGCAGCGAAGTCGCGATGCCCCGCCCGCAGCGCACGCCCGGTAGCCACCAGCTGCTGTCGCAGCACGGCGGCGCTTGCGCGCTCCTCATCGGACAGATAACGATTGCGACTACTCATCGCCAGGCCGTTGGCCTCGCGGACCGTGGGACCGGAGAGAATCTCCACCGGTAGGTGCAGGTCTCGCGCCATCCGCCGGAACACCAGCAGTTGCTGATAATCCTTCTCACCGAAGATCGCCTGCTCCGGCTGCACCAGATTGAGCAGAATCGTGACAACGGTCGCCGCGCCAACAAAATGCCCGGCACGAAACTCGCCACAGAAGCGCTCGACCAGCCCGTTGACGACGACATTCGTGGCGATCGGATACCCCTGCGGGTAGATCTCGTCCACCGATGGCGCGAACACCACATCGGGCGCCAGCGGATCCAGCTTGGCGAGATCGTCGGCCAAGGTGCGCGGATAGCGATCGAAATCCTCACCCGGCGCAAACTGCAACGGATTGACGAAGATGCTGACGACGGTGCGATCGGCGCCGGTCTGCACCTGCTCCACCAGCGACAAATGGCCCGCGTGCAGGTTGCCCATGGTCGGCACGAGCGCGACCCGCTCACCGGCTGCACGCCAACGCGCCCGCAATGCCTTCAGCTCAGGGATTGTCTGGATCAGTTTCATCCGAATCCGTGCGTGGGCTGCGGGTATGCGCCGCTTTTCACCTCTCCCACATAGGATGCGAACGCAGCCTCGACCCCGCCAGCCTCCGCCATATAGTTTTTGACGAAGCGCGGCTTGCGGCCAGCGGTCACGCCGAGCATGTCGTGCATGACCAGGATCTGACCGTGCGCATGCGGGCCGGCACCAATCCCGATCACGGGTACGGACGTCGCCGCCACAACCCCTTGCGTCACCGCATTGGGCACGCATTCCAGCAGTAGCATGTCGGCTCCCGCCTGCTCCAGTTCGCAGGCCCGATCAACAATGGCCTGCGCGGCTGCCGCTTCGCGACCCTGAACCTTGAATCCGCCCAGCTTGTGGACCAGCTGAGGTTGCAGACCGAGATGACCGCAAACGGGAATCCCCTGGTCTGCCAAGGCCCGCGTCACTGCAACCTGCGACTCGCCGCCTTCCAGCTTGACCATGCGCGCACCGGCTTCCTGCATCATCCGTCCGGCAGCTTCAACAGCGACCTGCGGGGAGCGCACGCTTAGGAAAGGCATGTCCGCCACCACCCAGGGGCGCCGGACAGCGCGTGTCACGCACTGCGTGTGATAGATGATGTCGTCCACACGCACCGGAACGGTGCTGTCATGCCCCTGCACGACCATGCCCAAGGTGTCGCCGATGAGAATTAGATCGACCCCAGCGGCTTCTTGGGCAACTGCAAACGTGGAATCGTAGGCGGTCAGGCATGCGATGGGCTCACCCGATTCGCGCATGGCTCTCAGGTCGCCCAGTGTCAGCGGTTTGCTGCCTGGAGATTGTTCGCCAGCCTTCATCTTGGCTCCGGGAGAAAAAACGCGCGCGATGATAGCACCGCGCTCCGACTAGCCCGGCAGATGGACCCGGCCAGGCGGGCCCTCCACGGCATCACGCACCGCCGCATATGCAGCCTCGTCAGCAACCAGATCCATCGCCTCGGCATCAACGATGACCAAATGCGGATGCTGATAGTCCGCAAAAAAGGCTTGGTAGCGTGCAGCCACGCGCTGCAGATAGTCCGCATCCAGACTTTGCTCGCTTGCGCGTCCACGCTGACCCACGCGGCGGACGAGTACATCGGACGACGCGTAGAGATACACCACCACATCCGGCACCGGTGCTGCCCAGGCCAAACGGTTGAACAGCTCTCGATACAGGCCAAAATCGCCGGCTGCCAGCGTCAGCTCCGCAAACAAGGGGTCTTTGTCGAAGAAAAAGTCAGCGACAGTGACCGGCTCGGCAAACAGGTCTGGCTGGCGCAAGCCGTCGATCTGCCCGGCACGCTGGAGCAAGAAGCACAGCTGTGCCTGGAATGCGTAGCGTTCCGGATCGTCGTAAAAGCCTTTGAGAAACGGATTGTCGTCGGGCGCTTCGAGCAGCAGATTCGCCTGCAGATCTGCCGCCAGACGGTGCGTCAGCGTGGTCTTGCCGACGCCGATGGGGCCCTCGATGGCGATGTAGCGGCTCACGGCGCCCAGGCCTCCACACGATGCAGATCGGCGCGGCTGATACGGCCGGCCAGTTCCGAGAGCACCCGTCCGTTTGGCAGATGCAGATCAGGCGCGACATCGAGCAACGGAAACACCACAAACGATCGTTCCTCCAGGCCCGGATGCGGCAGCACGAGATCATCAGCGACGAATTCATCGCCTCCGTACAACAACAAATCGATATCCAGCGATCGCGCGCCCCACCGGGTCTCCGATCGGGTTCGTCCGAACCGCTGCTCGGTTGCCTGCGCCTCGGCGAGCAGCGCGCGGGGCGCAAGCTGCGTACTCACCTGAACGACGGCATTGCAGTAATCAGGCTGGTCCGCCGGCCCCATGGGCGCGGAATGGTAGAGACGGCTGACCGCCGTGCATCGCGTCTGTGGCCACAATCGAATCGCGCGGACAGCCGCTCCCAGCGTGGTGGACGGCACGCCGAGATTCGCGCCCAATCCAAGATAGGCGACGGCGTTGGCAACCACGGGCTAGTCCGAGGTCGGCGTCTCGCCGGTACGCCGGCGCCGACGACGCCGACGCTTGGGGTTAGGGCCACCCGCCGGGGGCACGGGCGCGTTGCCCTGCTGGTACTCCGTCCACCACTGCACGAGTTCATCCGTCTCCTCGCCCGCCGCGGCGCGCAGGATCAGAAAATCGTAAGCAGCCCGAAACCGCGGGTGGGCCGCCAGGCGCTCCGGCCGACGGCCGTTACGGCGATGAAATCGCGGCTGCAGAGCCCAGATCTCCCGCATCGGTGTCGAGAAACGCCGGGGCAGCGCAACGGTTTCCACCTGTTCCGCGGCCACATCGCCGGAGTGCTCGGGAATCGTCTGCGCGAGGTTTTGACCATTTTCGATGGCCGATGCCATCGCGTCCCGCAACGCGGGCCATAACAACGCAGCGAACAGAAATGCCGGTGTTACGGGCTTGTCTTCGCGCACGCGGGCCGCCGTGCCCTGTAACGCACCACGAATCAGCGTCTCGACCCCGTCTTGGTGCAGGCAGGCCGCAGTTTGCGGGAACAGCACCTGAAAGAGGCCCAGCTCGATCAGGTCGTCAAAGTTTTTCTCGGCTTGCGCGGACAGAAACAGCTTGAGCACTTCGTCGAACAGCCGCGCACCCGGCACGTCGGTGAGCAGATCCGCGAGTTCGCGGATGGGCGCCGCGGTGGCCACCTCGATATCGAAGCCGAGCTTGTTCGCGATGCGCACCGCCCGGAGCATCCGCACGGGATCCTCGCGGTAGCGCGTTTCCGGGTCGCCGATCAGCCGAATCTGGCGGGCAACCATGTCGTCCATGCCGCCCACATAGTCAACCACTGAGAAATCCGTGACCCGGTAGTAGAGCGCATTGACCGTGAAGTCACGACGAAAGGCATCGTCTTCCAGGCTGCCGTAGACGTTGTCGCGCAGAATGCGCCCACCCTCGTCGAGCATGTGATCGTGATCGTCCAGGGCTTCTTCGGCTTGCTCCTCGCCCTCTTCCGGCGAGCGCGGCTGCGCGCGAAACGTTGCGACTTCGATGATCTCGCCGCCCGCCCGGACATGAGCCAGCCGAAAGCGACGGCCAATCAACCGCGCCCGGCGGAATACGTCTCGCACCTCTTCCGGCTTGGCGTCGGTGGCAACATCAAAGTCCTTAGGCTGGATGCCCGCGAGCAAGTCGCGAACGCCGCCGCCAACGAGATACGCCTCATAGCCTGCGCGCCCCAGATCGTAGAGCACATCCAAGGCGCCCTGAGAGATGTCTTGCCGAGAGACGTTATGCGCGTCTCTCGAAATAATTGTCGGCTCAGAAATAACGTGTTCCTTTGCGTCCCGGCCCGCAAACCGCCTAGAACATCGGCGACGGGATTGAATTGCTGAAGTTGCCACCTATAATACCGCGCCCCGGCACAATGCTCCCATCGTCTAGAGGCCTAGGACACCGCCCTTTCACGGCGGCGACAGGGGTTCGAATCCCCTTGGGAGTACCAATCCGCGCTATCCGGCACCCCCTCACTGGGGGGAGCACGCCCGTCAACATGACTGGTAGCGTTTCGTCCTTTCGAAACAATCAGCGACTATGATCGCGGCAAAGCTGCACGTTTCATGCATCAAGACGCCATGCATGGCGATTGCAGCTCATGCACCGACGCGGCTCCGGCAGAGTCGCTCTTTTCGGATCTGGACGGATGCACTACTACGACTCGACGGGTCGGCGCCGTTTGAAACGCCGATATGTCTGGGGCTGCTACGGATTCTTCTTCGGAATCGTTGTCGGCGCCGTGCTCTCCGCCGGGCTGGGCTAAGCTGCCAGACCTCGGCAGGGAGCAATTTCGGTTGACTGTGGTCTGACTCCCCAGCACTGGCGGCTCCACCGTCGGGGGCGAGGGTTGAGAGTTCGGATGACACTCCAGACTCTCAAGACAACGATCAAAACGTAAAAACGTTCAACCGAAAGGATTGCGAAGTGAAGCTAAGCAAGATCTCTCTGCTGTTCACCGCGTTCGCTGCGGTCGCGACGCTGCTGGCTGCACCCGCGCACGCGGACAACCTGCCCGACTTCCGAACCCTGGTGAAACAGAACCAGGCGGCGGTCGTGAATATCAGCACCACCCAGGCTCAACCGGCCCAGGGCCAGGGCTTCGGTTTTGACCTACCGGAAAACCACCCCTTCAACGAGTTCTTTCGCCGCTTCGGCGAGCCGAACATGCCGCGGCAAAGACCGGCCCAGTCGCTGGGCTCGGGGTTCATCATCTCGGACAATGGCACGGTTCTGACCAACGCCCATGTGGTCAAGGACGCCGATGAAATCATCGTGCGCCTGTCCAACCAGCGCGAGCTGACGGCCCAACTCATCGGCCTGGACGAGCGCTCCGACGTGGCGGTTCTCAAGATCGAGGCGTCCGATTTGCCCACATTGACCCTGGGCGATTCCGACAAGCTCGAAGTCGGCGAATGGGTATTGGCCATCGGGTCGCCCTTTGGCCTGGATTTCACTGCAACCCAGGGCATCGTTTCCGCCCTGGGCCGCAGCCTGCCATCCGACTCGTATGTCCCGTTCATCCAGACCGACGTCGCAGTCAATCCGGGCAACTCCGGTGGCCCGCTGATGAATACCAGCGGCGAGGTCGTGGGCATCAACTCGCAGATCTATTCGCGCTCAGGCGGCTACCAGGGCGTGTCCTTCGCGATCCCGATCAACACGGCCATGCAGGTCGCCCGGCAGATCGAATCCAAAGGTTACGTCAGCCGCGGATGGCTGGGCGTAAGCATCCAGAACGTCACCCAGGATCTGGCACGCTCGTTCGGCCTTGACCGCCCGCGCGGCGCGCTCGTGGCCAATGTGCTGGACGGCAGCCCTGCCGAAAAAGCGGGGATCGAGCCCGGCGATATCATTCTCGAGTTCAACGAGCAGTCGGTCACCTCTTCCGCGTCGTTACCCCCCATCGTGGGCGAGACACCAGTCGGCAGTAAGGTGCCGGTTCTGATTCTGCGCGACGGCAAGCGCAAGACGCTGAAAGCCAAGATCGAGGAACTCAAGGAACAGGATCAGCAAGTGGCCTCCAACGCCTCCGGGGGGGATCAATCCTCTGGCGGACTGGGCGCCAATGTGCGCGACCTCACCGATGACGAGCGCGAAGCCCTGGGCATCGATCGCGGCGGAGTCGTCATCGTCGGCATCGATCGGGACAGCCCGGCCGCTCAAGCCGGCATTCGAACCGGCGACGTCATCCGGCGCGTTGGCCGCGAAAACATCGGGTCGGCCAAGGAACTGCGCAAGGTCGTTGATGGTCTGCCCAAGGGCAAGCCAATCTCGGTGCTGGTGCAGCGCGGCGAAAATCCGCTGTTTGTGGCCGTGACCTTGCCGGACTAACAGAGCGTTTACGACGCTAGAGAGAGGCCCGGCTCTGCCGGGCCTTTTTTGTGTGTCCCTAGACCGGCCCGTTTGGAATCACCTCGGGACCACTTGCCGCCCAGTCCAGGAGACCACCGACCCTGGCCACAGCCGCGTACTGACGAAGCTGCGCAATCTGCGGCGGCAGCAGCAAGAATTGACCGCTGCGATGCGCCTCGATCGCCTCACCCGGGCTTAACCATCGGGACTCGGTCAGCTCGACGCCATCAACGGCCGCTTCGCCCTGGTCTGTGGGGGCGGCCGCCAGAAAGAAGCGCGTGGAATAGCGCAATGGGGACGAGCTTGGTGTCGTCCAGAAACTCACATAGTGCAACGGTGCCAACTGGGCGTCGGCAGCGTACGCGTTCACGGTCGACAACAAGCCTTCACCTCGGTGCAGCGCCTGACGCACCTGCATACGTTGCTCGTCTAACCAGCTCGCCCGCAGACAGGCCAGCCCGGTTTCTTCCAGGCATTCGCGAACGGCAGCGACCTTGTAGGGCTCCAGGTCAGTGCCGCTCAGCGCCAGTGGTGTCGGGATGGTCACATCCGCCAAGCCATCGTGAGTTTCGACCAGGCCGCCAGGAAACACCCAGGCGTTTGGCGCGAATCGAGCCGTTGCCGGGCGACGAACCATCAGCACACGGTTATCCGGTCGCGCCAACACCAACCCCGCGGCCGCGACGGGCACGGTGCCGGTCCTGCGCTTCGGCATCACGACCTCAGGTGGCGTCCCGGCGCTGGCCGGACCACTGTTCTCCGTTCTCGGTGATGCGGTACTGGACACGTTCGGAGAACGTGTCACCGACCTTGCCGTTGCGGAATCTCCGATAGGCAGCGAAACCGTTCTCACCCAGGCCGCCGACGCCGTCGGTCTTAACCCAATCAGCCACATCCTTGAGCAAGCGGACCTTCACGTCAGCTTCCACGTCGTAGGTATTTGGGTTCACCGAATGTTTTCTGACGATGTCGATGCTGACGATTTCATATAATCCCGGAAACGCGCGCATCCCCGGATACGCAAACGCCGAATCGAGTTCGGTTTTTACGATCGCTCGCGGGCTGGGTCCACTGACGCAGCCGGCAGCCGACACCAGCGCCAACGCGGCCAGCATCATCAGGATATTCTTGTAATTCATGGCCACCATCACGTCGCCAGCCAGCCTTTGGATTCGTCTCGCCGCATTAGTCTACGACAGCCTCGTGGTCGCGGGGATCTGGATTCTCGGCACGTTTGCCGTGCTGCCTTTAACCGGTGGGGTGGGTGTCACCGCCGGCATGCCCTGGTACCGCATCTACCTGTTCGCCCTGGCCGCGCTGTTCTTCGTCGGTTTCTGGTGCCGCGCAGGCCAGACGCTGGGCATGCAGGCTTGGCGCTTGCGGGTTCGCAGCCGCAGCGGCGGGCGGCTGATGATTACCCAGGGGGTTGTCCGCCTCGTGGTTGCCTGGGTCACACTGGGGCTTGGGTTTCTTTGGTGCCTGATCGACCCTGAGCGACGCGCGCTGCACGACCTGGTCGCGGGCACCGAAGTCGTGCGTGAGCCACGATCGCAATAGATTGTGGCCACCGTGGTCTCAAGCTCTTCGCCCCACAAAACCGCAGAACCCTCATGCTCAGACGATCGATGTTGTGCAGCGCCATGCTGGGCGCATTGCTCAGCATGAACGCCATCGCGTATTCGGCCTCTGGCGGGCGTATTGTCGACGCGCAGAACCGCGTGGTGCAGTTGCGCGGCGTGAACTGGTTCGGTTTCGAAACCGAGACGCACGCGCCCCACGGCCTGTGGGCTCGCGCATGGCAGGACATGCTGTCGCAAATCGAAAGCATCGGCGCGAATGCCATTCGCGTTCCGCTCTGCCCGGCGACCATCGACGGCGTCGCGACACGGGGCCAGGACCCGGCGCTCAATGCCGACCTGCTCGACATGGATTCGGCGCAGTTGCTCGACCACTTCGTTCGCGAGATGAGCGCACGCGGTTTCTACGTGCTGCTGGACCACCACCGGCCGGATTGCGAACGCATCTCACCACTTTGGTACACCCAGGATTATTCCGAGAGCGCCTGGATCGCCGATCTGTCAGAGCTGGCCCGGCGATTTCGGGATGTGTCAGGCGTTATCGGCATTGACCTGAAGAACGAGCCGCATGGCAGCGCGACCTGGGAATCCGGACGTGTCGCAACCGACTGGAACCGCGCGGCCGAGCGTGCGGCCGAAGCGGTGTTAAAAGTGGCCCCGCACTGGCTCATGTTTGTCGAGGGGATCAGCGACACCAGCGAATGCTCACAGCCCGGCCCGGCGTTCTGGGGCGAGAATCTGGAGCCGATGGCCTGCACGCCACTGAATATTCCCGCCGACCGGCTGGTGCTCGCGCCCCACACCTATGGCCCCGATGTTCATCCGCAGCCCTATTTCGACGATCCGCGATTCCCCGCGAATATGCCGGCGATCTGGGAGCGGCGCTTCGGCCAGTTTGTCGCTCAGGGATACACCGTCATGCTGGGCGAATTCGGCGGGCGCTACGGTGAAGGCGATCCACGTGACCGCGCCTGGCAGGATGCGCTGGTCTTCTACCTGATCGGCAAGGGCATCGACAGCGGATTTTACTGGTCGTGGAACCCCAACTCCGACGACACCGGAGGACTGCTACGGGATGACTGGACAACCCTGCATCAGGAGAAAGTAGCGTTGCTACGCACACTTTGGTTCGGTAACCCACGACCGCCCGAACGTGCACCGGAGGCAACCTTCGAGGAGGCGCATGCCCCTACGCCGATGCCTCCACATGCCGGCAAACCGCCCCGTCCCACACCGGCATCTGCCATCACGACGCAGGTCGATCGCCTGTCGACATGGGAGCAAGGCCAGTGCGAGCAGGTGACTGTACGTAACGACTCGCGGCATGCCGTTCTATGGAAAACCACCCGACCACTAGACGGAACAATTTCGCAGCTCTGGAACGCCGTCATGACCAGCACGGACCTGGGCTCGGAGTTCCGGGGCGTGTCGTGGAACGCCACCCTGGCGCCCGGCACAAGCGCCCACTTCGGTTATTGCCTGGAACGACGAACGACCAACCGCCCAGCGTCGCCACCCACCAGCCGGGGCGTATCCACACAGCTCGCCGTGCAATCCGACTGGGGCGCGGGCTATTGCGTGCAGGCGAAGGTGCGCAACACTGCGGCGGATACGATCACCTGGTCCGCAGAGGTTCCGATCGATGGGCGGGTACGCGAACTCTGGAATGCGCGGTTCAGCCGCGAGGGCGACACGCTGACCGTCATCGGCGAACCTTACAACGCGCAGCTCGCACCCGACGCACAGACGCAATTCGGTTTTTGCGCATTGCGCTAATCGCGTGACAGACTGAGCGACGATGCTCAGAGACACTGCTATGCGAACTCTTGTGGCGCTCGCGCTTTGCGCCTGCCAGGGATCGGCCCTCGCCGGTAGCGCCGACGACTTCGACTTTTGGGTCGGTCGATGGGCCTTGACCTGGGGCTCGGACGGTCAGGCCACCAACACCGTCGCCAAAGTGCTGGATGGCAAGGTCATCCAGGAGCAATTCGATGCCCGTCCGAATGATCGGCTCGTCGGGTTGAGCTTATCGGTCTACGACGCCAAGTCGGATGAATGGAAACAGACCTGGGCCGACAACACTGGCGCCTATCTGGATTTCACCGGCGGCCTGAATCCGGACGGCACCATGGAATTGTTCCGCCCCGCCACATCCGAGGATGGCGACCCCATGCTGCAGCGCATGGTTTGGTACAACATCCGGGGCAACTCGCTGGACTGGAACTGGGAACGATCACTCAACGGCGGCCAGAGCTGGGAAACCGTGTGGAAGATCCACTACGAGCGCATCAAGGTGTCTGGGCGTTAGCGAAGCGCCGACTGAATCAATAAGCCAGCTAGAAGTTAACGGCCGCTCCGACGCGAAACTCCGTGGTATCAAGCGTCTCGTAGTCTTGCGCCGACAGCACGATGGAAAACGCGTCGGTGAGACCCCAGCGGAATCCGCCGACGAAAACGCGCTCGTCTTCGAAGGTGTCATCATCGGCATCGGTGATGTCGATATAAGTGTATCGACCGAACAGCTCGCTCTGATCCCCGATCGGCAAGGAAAGTCCCAGCGATCCGCCGACGCCATTGTTCTGGATGGACGTGACCTCCGTCATCGGAGTGGCCGGATCGTCGTCCTGCAAGCGAACGCGCATGTGCTCGAAGCTGACGGCGACCTGTAGTGCCAAACCCCCAGCATCTTCGAACACCAGCCGCGGGCCGGCACCAACGCTGGCCGTCACGAAGTCCAGCTCCGGCGATTTCTGATCATGCCGCCAGTCAAAATCCGCATACCACGCGGCGTAGTCCCAGAACGACTTGGCGAAGCGGAAGCCGAACCCCAGATCGCTGTCGCGATCCGGTCCGTCCATGCCGAATTCGGTCTGCCCGTAGTGCAGTTCAAAATAATTGGCCTGGGTGGAATTTGCCGCGCAAACCCCCGCCCAAGCCAGCAGGCCCAAGATGGCCAGTCCCTTGATCATCGGAATCTCCGTTCCAGTTGCGTCTCCTGCAATCGATCATAGCGGAGTCGGTCAACGGACGGACATTGAGCAGCCTTGCCGTTCATGAAACACGAAGCCGGAACCGGCCGATCAGGATCCCGGTTGCTTCACGACGCGCAGGTACGAGGTCTTCGCATCCCAGCCATTGGGAAATTTGGTACGCGCTTCTTCGTCGGATACCGACGGCACGATGATCACGTCATCGCCCGACTCCCAGTTCACCGGAGTGGCGACCTGGTGTTGATCGGTGAGCTGCAGGGAATCGAGCACCCGCAGAATCTCGTTGAAGTTGCGCCCGGTGGACGCCGGATAGGTGAGCGTTAACCGGACCTTCTTTTGCGGATCGATGATGAAGACCGACCGCACGGTCAACGTGCTGCTGGCGTTGGGGTGGATCATGCCGTACAGCTCGGACACCTTGCGATCCGCATCGGCGATCATCGGAAAGTTCGGTTTAACGCCTTGAGTCGTCTCGATATCCTTGGACCAGCCGTGGTGATCGTCGACAGAATCCACCGACAAGCCGATCACCTTGGTGCCACGTGCTTCGAACTGGTCCTTCAGCTTGGCCGTGTAACCGAGCTCGGTCGTGCAAACCGGCGTGTAGTCCTTGGGGTGCGAGAACAGCACACCCCAGGCGTCACCCAACCACTCGTGGAATCGCAGACGACCTAGCGTGGTGTCTGCCTCGAAATCAGGGGCCAAATCGCCAAGTTGTAGCGCCATGTCGCATGCCTCTTTGTGAACCTGCGCCAAACCATGCGCCCGGCGCCAGCAAGTCTCAAGACATGTGCTTATAGCGTCTGCGCCACTCGGGAGCGCCGCACCAGTCGCCATGCGAGCAAGACGCCGGCGCTGCCCAGCCCGGCGATGATGCCCCACCACAGCGCGTTCGGGCCTTGACCAAACCCGAACGCCAGTACGGTGCCGATCGGCATTCCGATACCCCAGTACGCCACCAAGGTAATCAGCATGGGCCAGTTCGTATCCTTGAAACCACGCAGCGCACCGGCTGCCGAAGCCTGCAAGCAATCGAACACCTGGAACAAGGCGGCCCAGAACAACAAACCCACGGCCAACGGCGCGACCTGCTCACTCGCGGTGTACAACCGCACGATGTACTCCGGAATCATCAAGATCAGCGCGGCAGAGAAACAGGCAAACGCCAGACTCAGTGCGACACCGGTCCAGCTGGCCCGCCTTGCGGCATCCGGATCACCACGACCAATGGCATGGCCGACACGCACCGTCGTGGCAAACGCGAACCCCAACGGCACCATGAAGCAGACCGACGAGAAGTTGATCGCAATCTGATGCGCCGCGGCCGGAACATCGCCAAAACGCGCCATGACCAGCGACGTGGCCCCGAAAAAGCCGGCCTCAAAGGTCAACATCGCCGCGATCGGCAAGCCCACAACCAGCCAGTCGCGGATGGTGCTCCATTGCGGCGCCACCCAGCGGCGGAACAACGCCAACGCGCGCAGGTAACGATTCGTGTGATAGGCGATGACGAACAATGCGAGCATCACCGTATCGGCTATGGCCGTTGCGTAGCCGCACCCCACGGCACCGAGCTGCGGCGCCCCCCAATGGCCCCACATCAGTATGTAGTTGAGCAACACGTTGACCAGCAGCCCAATGATGCCGACCAGCAGGAACGGGCGCGTCTCCCCCATGCCGTCCGCACCAAAACGCAGCACCAGCATGACCGCAAACGCTGGCGAACCCAGCGACACCGCCCGCAGATAGCCGGCTGCCGATGCTGTGCCTTGCTCGGACAGCCCTAGATGCTGCATCAACGGTGCCGCCGTCACTTGCATGAGCACCAACAACACGAGGCCCACCACCACCGCCACCCAGAGGCACTGCTGCAGATAATGTCCAATGCGATCCGGCACTTCACCGCCACCACGCTGCTGCGCAACAATCGGCGACAAACCGTTCGCCAGTCCGATGACCAGCAGGCCCAGAATCATCCAGTAGCTGGAGCCGGACGCGACCGCCGCAAGATCCGTAGCCGACAGTCGGCCCGCCATGATCGTATCCGCCACGCGGGAGCCCATCATCGCCAGCTGGGCCAGCACGATTGGCGTCGCCAGGCGAAGGCAGGCGCGGATTTCAGCCATCAGCGCGGGCATGAACGGGGCTCCTGAACACGGAGAGGGCGCGGGAGTCTAGCGAAATCGTCCGCCCATCGGAGACACAACGCTGCGCGCGCCCCCGCTGCCTTTAATGGCACGGTGAAGTCCTGAATCTAAGTGCTTCTTTTAACGGCAATTTGACATGGCTTCGCTATTGTTTGGACGACACCGCTCTATTACTCTGCACACAGAAGGGATCGAGCTGGCGCAGTGACGCCGCCTCACCAAGCCGGGGGTTTAGATGAATACGCAGTTTTCCGCATGGCTACGCGCATTGGCGCTGGCCACAATCAGCGCTTGTGTCGTCGCTTGTGGCAGCGACAACACGTTGTCTGGCAACGGTGACGGCACTGGAGGCGGAACCGGCGGCACACCCGACCCCGGCGACCCCGTCGACGAAATCGTATTGCGGATGGGTGTGCTCGACGACAACTCCGGCACGTTCACGCAGAACGTGATCTTTGTGGAGCAATCGCCGATTGCCGACGGGGTCGGCACCACCCTTCGCGTCGACATTGTCGACGAGAACGGCGCGCCGTACATCGATAATTCCATCTCTGTCGATTTCTCGGCGGGTTGCGCGGATTCGTCGGCGCTGCCGACAAATCGCACGACCGGAACCACCGGGCGCGCCTCCACGATCTACACGGGCACCGTGGCCTGCGCGGGGCTGGACGCGATCACCGCGACCGCGACATTCGGCGATCAGACTCTCAGCGCCTCCGGCAGCGTCGACGTGCGCGTCGTGCGCATGGGTTCACTGACCGGCGGGAGTTTCAATGAGGGCGTCGTGGCGGTCGGGCAATCCCCGATCGCGACCCGTGGCTCGTCAGGCCTGCGCGTCGACTTCGTGGACCAGAACGATAATCCGATCTCGTCGGCAGCGCTGACCGTCTCTTTCTCCAGCGCAATCTGTACCGGTGATGCCACGCTGGATTCGCCAGTCACCTCTGTGAACGGGGTCGCCCGGTCCACCTTCCAGGACGCGGGCTGCGCCAGCGGCGCCGAGATTACCGACACGATCACGGCCACAACGACAGCGTTCGGAAAAGCGCTTTCTGCCGCCGGAAATCTCACGGTACAACCCGCCAACCTCGGTGCACTCGAGTTTGTCCAGGCCGATCCTCCTGTGATCGGCTTGCGCGGAACCGGCGGCCAGGGCATTCCTGAAACCTCCACGGTGACCTTCCTGCTTCGCGATGAAGTAGGCGACCCTGTCGAGGGCGAAACGGTGGTCTTTGTTCTGGACCGCAATACCGGCGGCATCGAACTGTCCGATTCTCAAGGCATCACGAATTCGGACGGGCAGGTGGCTGTGGTCGTACGCGCAGGCACGGTGCACACCTCCGTCCGGGTGCGCGCCGAAGCCACCGATGGCAACTCGGGCGAAACCATCTCTAGCCAGTCGGACCAACTGGTGATTTCTTCGGGCATCGTGGATAACGACAGCTTCTCGCTCACAGCCGAGTGCTTCAATCTGGAAGCCTTCGATTACGACGGTGTGGAAACCGGCGTGAACATCCGTCTGGCAGACCGGTTCAACAACCCGGTCCCCGAAGGCACTGCAGTCGCGTTCACCACCGAGGAAGGTTCCATCGACGGCCAGTGCTTTGTCGACGCCACCGGAGCTTGCTCGGTTGTCTGGCGCAGCCAAGGTCGTCGGCCGGTGGATGGCCGCACGACCGTGCTGGCAACCGCGACGGGTGAAGAGAGCTTTTTTGACAGCAATGGCGATGGCGTCCATCAGGATGGCGAGCAGAATCTCGCCGAGCAGGACCTGCCAGAGGCATTCCTCGACCGGGACGAGGACGGCGTTTACGACATCGCCGGCTTCGGGGGTAATGGCCGCCAGACACCGAATCGACCGTTTACAGCCATCGAGGCGGATTCGAACGTCGACTTCAACAACGACAACCTGCACAACGCGGCCAGTGGCAGCTTCACCGGCCTGTTGTGTGAAAGCGGCTGCGACGACCCGAACGAAGGCACGTTGCTCAGCGTGCGCGAATCCCTCGTGCTGATTTTCTCCGGATCGGGGGCTGTTCTCGACGGGCAGTACATGGCGGACAGCGACGGCTTCAATGACAGCCTGCTCGTTCTCGACCGGACAGGCACCGACCCGTCACCTACCGGAGTGGCGCTGACGACCAATTCCGGTGATTTCGACGACACGATGAACCTCGGCCAGCAGTTCGATAACGCCGGCGACCCGACGTTCTTCGTGGGGGGCGCGTCACTGGGCGTGATCCTGCGCGATGCGCGTGGTCAGCCGCTGCCTGTCGGCACGACCATCACTGTCGAAAGCGATGTAGGTTCACCGGTCGGCGTGACCAGCTACGAGGTGCTCTGCACGACCAGCGACGCGCTGCTCTCGCACCTCTATGTCTTCTCGATCGACGGACCTGATCCCGACGCCGAGGCGGACAACGGGTCGATCCGAATCACCGTGACCACCCCACGCGGCATCATCAGCCGCCAGAGCTACGGTGTGACGTTCACCCCCGCCCCTGAGGGACCTTGATCCATCGCGCTAACGGCCAATGTCGTGCTTGCGTAACAAGCCACGCAGCTTGTCGTAGCTAAGCCCGAGCGCCTCCGCCGTGCGTCCCTGGTGATGCTGATGCGCATCCAGGGCGTGCGTCAGGCGCGCGGCCTCGAACTCTGCGACGACTTCGGTAAAGTCATACGGATAGCGAATCTGCGCCTCAGGTACAGGCGCTGATGTTGTCGCGCCGGCCGGGGCGCTGTCCGGCATCCGGCTGCTCGGGCGAAATGGCGATGCGAAGGGGTCGAATTCAATCCGGGAGACCGGCTTGCCGGGCACAGCGCGGTACACCGCCCGTTCCACCACGTTCTTGAGCTCACGCACGTTGCCCGGCCAGGCGTAGTTCTCCAAGGTCGCCGAGGCCGCGCCGGTGAAGCCGGCAAAGTATTCGTGCCGCAGCTGCTTCACCATGCCCTTGGCGAAGTGTTCGGCCAGCGGAACGATGTCCTCCGGGCGAAACCGTAGGGGTGGCAGCGTGAGCACGTCGAACGACAGGCGGTCCAGCAAATCTTCCCGAAAACGGCCTTCGGCCGCCCACGCCGGCAGGTCGACGTTTGCGGCGCCGATAATCCGGACATCCACCTGCCGCATCTCATTTGAACCGACCCGCTCGAACTGTCCGTACTCCACGACCCTGAGCAACTTCTCCTGCAAGCGCAGCGACATGGAAGCCAGCTCGTCGAGGAACAGTGTGCCGCCGTCCGCCGTTTCAAAACGGCCGGCGCGAGACTTACTGGCGCCGGTGTAGGCACCGGCCACATGCCCGAACATTTCGGACTCCAGCAGCTCTTCGTTAATCGCGGCACAGTTCAGCTTGATGAACGGCCGGTCCCATCGCTCAGACAGATAATGCAGCCGGGCGGCGATGAGTTCCTTACCGGTGCCGCGCTCGCCGATCACCAGCACTGGCTTGGCCAGCGGTGCCACCTGCGATAAGCGCTCAAGCAGATCAAGGAAGGACTCGGATTCACCGATCAGGGATTCTGCTTCTCGCTCCATGCCGCTCAACCCGGTCAATTTGACCAAATCTTGGGGCAATTAACCTATAAAGGCAATGGAGCTCGCTTGGGAGTAATAATCTTTTCTTTTATAATCAATGTCTTATCTGGTTTTCAAAAGATGGCACAGGTGTTGGAATAAAGAGGCTGTGACCCAAACACCGCTTACAGGGAGTTCTGACATGATCCGCACTATCGCCATCGCCGCCGTCCTCGCAGCCAGCATGACCACCAGCGCCCACGCGTCCCCGAACGTGCGCGATGCGATCCATGCGGCGACATCACACGCCATTGCCACACAGGGCAATCGCGCGCTGAAGCACATCAAAGACGAAGCGTTTCGCATTCTTCGTCCCGTACTTCCGGAGCCTGCTCCGGTAGTCGAATCTGCCGAGCAGTCCGCCCTCAAGAAGGCGGACTAAGGCGAGCCCGATCCCACCAATACTTGGAGCCAAACATGGGTATTTACTCTCGACTGTCCGACATCATCAATTCCAACATGCATGCCATGCTGGACAAGGCGGAAGATCCGGAAAAACTGGTCCGCCTGATCATTCAGGAAATGGAAGACACCTTGGTTGAGGTGCGCTCGACCTCCGTCCGCACCATCGCTCGGAAGAAAACGCTGGAGCGCAAGCACAGCGCCCTGAATCGCGACGCGGCGGAGTGGGAACGCAAGGCCGAGCTCGCAATTCGCCATGAGCGCGAAGACCTGGCGCGCGCCGCCCTGCTGGCCAAGCAGCGCATTGTCGACGTCCAAAACGAGATCAGCGAGGAGCTGAACGCGCTGGACACCGAGCAAGACAAGCTCGACACGGACATCGCCAAGCTGAAGAGCAAACTGGCTGATGCCAAGGCACGGCAGAAGACCATCGTGTTACGCAAGCGCTCCGCGACGACGCGCGTACGCGTGCAGCAACAGGTCAACAGCGAGAAGATCGATGACGCCATGGTGCAGTTCGAGGCCTACGAGCGCCGCATCGATTCGCTAGAAGCCGAGGCAGAATCGTATGATCTGGGTCGCCAGGATCTGAATGACGAGTTTGCCGAGCTGGAAAGCTCCGACCAGGTTGAGGAAGAGCTGGCGGCCTTGAAGGCCCGCGTCCGCACGCCAGACGCTCCTTCTGACAAATAAACCAACATCGCAAGGCTAGGGAGTCCGATGGACGAACTCTTTCCACTGCTCGTCATCCTGCTGGTGGTCGTGGCGCCGACCTGGATCGCGTTTCACTACATCACGATCTGGAAGAAGCACAAGCCAGTCAGCTCGGAAGATCAGGATGCCAAGATCCGGCAACTGGAGCAGTCCGCACGCCGTATGCGGCATCGCCTGGAGGCTCTGGAAGCCATCCTGGATGCCGAAGTCCCCAACTGGAGACGCAAGTCATGAAACGCAGCCGCTCGCTAAACCTGCACCGCGACCCCGACAATGGCTGGATCGCCGGTGTCTGCGCGGGGTTGGCCACCTACTTTGACGTGGACCGCAAGGTGGTCCGAATCATCATGGTGCTGGGACTGATCTTTTTTGCCTGGCCGACGCTCATCGCCTATGTCGTCGCCGCCTGCTTGCTGCCAAAGAAGTCGCGCGCCGCCGAAGCGACTACCGCGACAGCGGATTTCGAAGCGGATGACACCGATCCGGACAACATGGCGTACACGCCGAATCTGCATGAGGTCGAAGATGATTTCGACCACTTGGAGCGCAAGCTTCGGGGGCTGGAAGCTTATCTGTCCTCCAAGGACCTGGAGCTGAACCGCGCGTTCCGCAACCTGGAACGTGGCGAGAACCGCGCGTCGGGCTAAACCGGGCGCGGTGGCAACGAATAGCTGCCCGTCGCCACCGCCACCGGTTCGGGATCATCGACGCTGTGCACGTCAACCGTGCAGATCACCAGCCGCCGCCCGAGCTTGAGGATCCGGGCCCGGGCTTCGATATCCCGCATCTCGGGCCGGCGGAGAAAATGGATGTTCGTGTCGGTGGTCACCGCCAACAACTCCGCTCCCAAGTGGCCGAGTATGACCGCGTACATGGCCGAATCCGCCGCCGCAAACATCATCGGCCCCGACAGCGTGCCGCCCGGCCGTACCATGGTCGCGTCTACCGGCATGCGGATCGTCGCGCGACCCGGTGCCAGTTCGGTGACCTGCAACCCCGCGGCCCGTGGTAAGCCGGCGTGCAACAGGCGCTGGACATCGGCAGCCGCCAGCACCGGCTTCAAGTTCGTCTCTTCCATCCCGCTAGTTTGCCACGCCGGCCGTCCATCCATACCCGCCCGCAAGCACTGCAGCTACCGCTCGGCATAGCGGGTCAACATCGCATCGCGATAAGCCACCCATTGGCCGGCGGCAATGGCATCACGTGCCCCCCGCATCAGTTCAAGATAGTGATGCAGGTTGTGAATGGTGTTCAGCCGCGCGCCGAGAATCTCGTTGCAGCGGTGCAGGTGGTACAGATAGGCACGCGAGTAATGCTGACAGGTGTAACAGGCGCAGCTGTCGTCGAGCGGATTCGGGTCTTCCCGATGCCGCGCATTGCGGATCCGGACGACGCCCTGGCTGGTGAACAAATGCCCGTTGCGGGCGTTACGCGTCGGCATCACGCAATCAAACATGTCCACGCCACGATCAATGCCCTCGATCAGGTCCCGCGGCGTTCCGACACCCATGAGGTAGCGCGGCCTGTCGAGGGGCAGCTGCGGCGACAACGTCTCCAGCACCATCAACCGCTCTTCGCGCGACTCGCCCACCGACAGCCCGCCAATGGCGTATCCATCGAAACCGACATCGATCAGCCCCGACAAGGACTCAGACCGCAGCTCCGGGTACATGCCGCCCTGGACGATGCCGAACAGCAGGTTCACATTGTCGGCGTGGGCTTCGCGGCAGCGGCCAGCCCACCGCAGCGACAGGCGCATGGATTCCGCGGCAGCGGATTCTGATGCGGGATACGTTGTGCATTCATCGAACTGCATGACAATGTCCGAACCCAATGCGTGCTGGACATGGATCGATCGCTCCGGGGTGAGCTCTACCCGGTCGCCGGTGACCGGCGACCGGAATACGACGCCCTGCTCCGTCAGCTTGCGCAGCTCGGTGAGGCTCCAGACCTGAAACCCGCCGGAATCGGTGAGGATCGGTCCATCCCAGTGCATGAAGCGGTGCAGCCCGCCGAGATCCTGCATCACGCGCTCGCCCGGCCGCAGCATCAGATGAAAGGTGTTGCCTAGAATCACGCTTGCCCCGAGGCCACGCAGCTCCTCGGGCGTCATCGCCTTGACCGTGCCATAGGTGCCCACGGGCATGAACACCGGCGTTTCAATCACGCCGTGCTGGGTTTGCAGCCGCCCCCGACGAGCGCCGCCATTCTGATTCAGGCAGACAAAGCTCATGTGCACACCCCCGGTTGCGGTGTCAGCCACATCGCGTCGCCATAGCTGAAAAAGCGATACTGCTGCGCAACGGCGTGGCGGTAGGCGCGCATCACCGTGTCATGACCCGCGAAGGCACAGACCAGCATCAGCAGGGTGGATTCCGGCAGGTGGAAATTGGTCATCAGCGCATCGACCACGCGGAAACAATCACCCGGCTTGATGAACAGGCGGGTGTCGCCGTCCATGGGCCGGAGTTCACCGTCGACGCTGGCCGCCTCGAGCGCGCGCACCACGGTGGTCCCGATGGCGACGACACGACCGCCTCGCTCGCGGGTCTCGGCCACTGCATCGACGGTCTGCGCAGGCACCTGGACACGCTCGGCATGCATGCGGTGCTCTTCGAGCCGATCGGCGCGAACCGGCTGAAAGGTGCCGGCGCCCACCCACAGGGTCGTGGTGGCAAAGCCGACGCCGCGATCGGCCATGGCTTGCAGCAGCGCTGCATCGAAATGCAGCCCGGCGGTGGGCGCCGCGACCGCGCCGGGCTGCCTGGCAAACACCGTTTGGTAACGCTCGGCGTCCTCCACGGTATCCGGCCTCTTGATGTATGGCGGCAGCGGCATGTGGCCGATGTCGCTCAGCACATCGGACCAGATGGCTTGCGGCAGCTGCAGGACGAACAGCCCATCTTCCTGCCGCCCCAGCACGTTGACGTCGACGCCGCCGTCGAGCGTCAGGCGACCTCCTGATTTCGGTGACTTGCTGGACCGCAGGTGCGCCCATGCGAGCCTCGGCTCGACGATGCGCTCAATCATCACCTCGACCTGTCCGCCCGTTGCCTTGCGGCCGAACACCCGCGCAGGGATCACCCGCACATCATTGGTCACGACCAGATCGCCGGGGTTCAGGCAGGCCGGCAGATCACGCACCATCGAGTCAACAAGACCAGCGGTCTGTCCGGACACCTGGAGCAACCGGGCGCCGGCCCGGTCAGGCAAGGGTTGCTGCGCAATCAGTGTCTCGGGCAATTCGTAGTGGAAATCGGATCGACGCATTCGAACATCGCAGATACGTGAGGGCGCGGATCATACGTGAGCAAACCGCGCGGCATGAGCCGTGCTTTACAATCGTCCGCAACAAGATCATGACATGGGGGGATTCGTGGCTGCTGCACGCGAACATTGGGGAAGCCGATTCGGATTCATCATGGCCGCCGCGGGCTCCGCGGTCGGCCTCGGCAACATCTGGAAGTTCCCATACGAAACCGGCGCCAACGGTGGCGGCGCGTTTCTGCTGCTCTACCTGCTATTTATCGTGGTGTTCGGCGCCTCGTTAATCCTCGCGGAAATGGTCCTGGGCCGTGCCAGCGGCCAAAATCCGGTCGGCGCATTTCGCAGCCTGGGGGGTGGGCGTTGGCCGCTAGTGGGCTATCTGGGCGTGTTCACCGGCTTTGTCATTCTCTCCTTCTACATCGTCATTGCCGGTTGGACCATCGCTTACATGGGCTTCATGCTCGACGGCAGCCTCATCAGCGGCGATGCCGAGAGCATCGGCGCGAAATTCAGCGCGTTTATCAGCGGGGGCGCCACGCCGGTGCTGCTCGCTGGCCTGTTCATGGTCGCCACCGTGATCGTCGTGCTGGGCGGCATCGGCAAGGGCATCGAGCGGGCGTCCAAACTGTTGATGCCGGTGCTTTTTGTGCTGCTGCTGGTTTTGATTGCCCGATCGGTGTCGCTACCGGGCGCGGGTGAAGGTCTGCGCTTTTTTCTGGTGCCGGACTGGAGCAAGGTCGACGGCGGCACGTTCACCTCGGCCATCGGCCAGGCGTTCTTTTCGCTGTCACTCGGCATGGGCGCCCTCATCACCTATGGCTCTTATCTTCCCAAGACCACACCGATGCCCGGCTCGGCCGCGATCATCGTCGGGCTGGATACGCTGGTCGCCCTGCTCGCCGGCTTCATGATTCTGCCCGCCGTATTTGCCTACGGGCTCGATCCCGCTGCCGGGCCCGGCCTGACCTTCGTCACCCTGCCGGTGGTGTTCTCGCAGATGCCTGCCGGCGCGATCTTCGGCTTCGTATTCTTCGCACTATTGTTCGTCGCCGCGCTGACATCGGCCGTCTCATTGCTGGAAGTCGTCGTGACCTACCTGGTCGACGAAACCCGCCTGACGCGGCGCCCGGCCGCGCTAATCGCCGGCTGCATCTGCTTTGGCCTGGGCGTGCCGTCGTCGCTGTCGCAAGGTGCGGTGGATATCCAGATATTCGGCATGGACTTCCTCACCGCGGCCGCCTCGCTGACCGATCTGCTCCTGCCTATTGGCGGGCTATGCACGGCCCTGTTTGTCGGGTGGAAGCTGGGACCGAAGTCCGTGGCCCTGGTCACCAATAACGGAACCCAGCGGTTCGCGCTGGCGACCGTCTGGCTATTCATTCTTCGCTTTGTCGCGCCGATCGGCATCGCCTATGTACTGATCAGCGGGATGCTCTGATGCAGAAATTCTTCGACATCATCAACGCCATTAACGGCGTGATGCTCAGCGTGCCCATGCTGCTGGCCCTGCTTGCGGTGGGATTGCTCTTCACCATCTGGACTCGATTCTGTCAGTTTCGCTCGCTGACACATGGCGTCGGCCTGCTGACCGGCCGCTGGACCAGCGGGGATGGCGCCGGTGCCATTTCGCACTTCCAGGCGTTGTCGGCCGCGTTGTCAGCCACCGTTGGCCTGGGCAACATCGCCGGTGTCGCCATCGCCGTGGAACTGGGCGGGCCCGGCGCCGTGTTCTGGATGTGGATGATCGGGCTGGTGGGCATGGCGGTCAAAACCACCGAGGTGACGCTCTCGATGCTGTACCGGGATACCACCGATCCCGACAATCCACATGGCGGCACGATGTGGGTGGCGAAGCGCGCCCTGCCCGAACTGTCGGGCCGGCTGAAAACCGCCGGACCGGTCATCGGCGGCCTGTTCACTTTGCCGCTGATCCTGTTCGCGCTCACCGGCGGCAACATGTTCCAGGCCTGGAGCGTGTCCGATACCACCCATGCCTACTTTGGCGTGCCGCCGTGGATCTCGGGACTGGTCCTGGCCACGATTGTGGGCCTCGTGATTCTGGGCGGCATCCGCCGTATCGGCATTATTGCCGGCACGCTCGTACCGCTGATGTGTGCGATCTACATCGTCGCCGGGCTGTTTGTCATCTTCATCAACCGCGACGTCGTCCCGGACGTGTTTGCGCTGATCTTCACCTCCGCGTTTTCCGCAGCCGAAGGCACCGGCGCGTTCGTCGGTGCGAGCTTCGGCACGGCCTTCATCTTCGGCATGAAGCGCGCGCTGTTCTCGTCGGAGGCAGGCTTGGGGAGCGCCCCGATTGCGCATTCCGCGGTCAAGACTGATGAGCCCGTGACCGAAGGCGTCGTGGCCGGCCTGGAACCCTTCATTGACACCATTGTGGTCTGCACGATCACCGCGCTGGTCATTCTCAGCAGCGGCATCTGGCAACGCCAGGCGGCAGGAAGTTTTGAGCCCCCGGTAGAACTGGTGCAAACCGCAGCGGGCTGGCAGCCCAGCGTCACCGAACTGCCCGACGGCGATTGGCAGGCGGGCGCGCAGGTGTTCACTATCATCGAGATCGATGGCGAGCGTACCCGCCTATATGGACGGGTGAGCGGCGATCAAAACCTGCAGTGGCGCTCCGTCGTGTCGGACACCCAGCCACGGCTGCTCGACAACGGCCTTTACGCCGACTACACCGGCGCCACCCTGACCGCCAAGGCCTTCGATAGCGGCGCTGACGGCCTGGGCAAGTGGATGGTGACCATGGCGGTCTGGCTATTCGCGATCTCGACCATTATTACCTGGAGCTACTATGGCGAGCAGGGCGTCATCTACCTCGCCGGCCCACGCTGGGTCGTGCCCTATCGAGCCGTCTGGTGCGTCCTCATCGTCGTCACCTGTCTTGGGTTCATCCGCACCTCTGGCGAGTTGGATTCCATCAGCACGGTTGCTCTGGGCTTCATGCTGGTGATCAATCTGCCCATCATGCTGCTGCTCGGCAGTCGTATGGTTCATCAGTATCGTGACTACTTTGACCGCATCCGCCGCGGCGAAATCCGACCGAACAATGGATGACTCACGCGCGCCACATGACCAGGCGCCGAGGCTCGGCGTGCTGCTGGTCAACCTGGGCAGCCCCGAAGCGCCCAGCCCACGGGCGATTCGTCGCTATTTGCGAGAATTTCTATCCGACTCCCGAGTGATCGAAATTCCGCGCTTGCTGTGGCTGGCGATTCTCTATCTGTTGGTTCTGCCCTTCCGGCCTGGGCGGATTGCCAAGGGCTACCAGGCAATCTGGACCGATCGCGGCAGTCCGCTCGCCGTGTACACGGCCGATCTGGCAAGCGCGCTGCAGATCCGAATGGCTCAGCGCATTCCGGGGCCGGTTACCGTTGACTGGGCGATGCGCTACGGCAGCCCATCCATTCATACCAAGTTGAGCCAGCTCAAAGCGGCCGGTGCAGAGCGGCTGTTGATCGTCCCCCTCTATCCGCAGTACTCGGGCACGACCACGGCGAGCGTGTTCGATGCCGTGACGGCAACACTGCGGGGCTGGCGCTGGATACCGGAACTGCGCTTCGTCACCGCGTATCACGATCATGGGGCCTACATTGATGCCTTGTGTGAATCTGTCCGAAACCACCCGTCCAGCAACTCACCCGAAGCGCGGCATCTGGTGATGTCATTCCACGGCATTCCGCAGCGATACATCGAGCAGGGAGACCCCTATTTCTGCCACTGTCATAAGACAGCGCGGCTGCTGGCCGACGCGCTCGACCTGAAGCCAGGTGAATACAGCGTCAGCTTCCAAAGCCAGTTCGGAAAGGCACAATGGGTGGGACCGTCAACCAGCGACACACTGACCCGATTGGCGGAGGCCGGCACGAAAGAGCTGCGTGTTGTCTGCCCAGGATTCGCCGCAGACTGCATCGAGACACTGGAAGAAATCCAGATCGAGAACCGCGATATCTTCCGCGACGCCGGCGGTGAAACGCTTCACTACGTTCCCGCCCTCAATGCCACGCAGGGCCATGTCCAGGCCATGGAGTCTCTGGTCATCCAACATGCATCCGGCTGGCCGGAAGCCCTGGGCGATAGCGCTCAGCGCGACCGTCGCAACGCGCCGCATCGGGTGCGGAGCTTAGAAGACGGCGCGTAGCCTTCGGCTGCGATCAATCCGGTGCGGTCGGGTCGATTCCCCACAAGACACGGCCGATCGCGGACTGAAACGCCTGTTGACCACGACCCACCGGCGCCAAACGCCTTGAAACGCCAACCGGTTCACGCTCAGCGCCCGACCTAAGCGGCGCCACCGGAGCTGACACAGCCTCCAGACCCGGTAGTGCAGCGATTGCCCCAGCCTCTGGTGCCGCGGGCTTCGTGGCTTGCATTGCGACGGATGATTCGTCGTGGAACGCGCTGCTTACATCAGCTTGAGCTTGGGTGTTTAACCTATCCGGCGCTGCGGCGACGGCGCGGTCGGGGGACGGCATGGGCCGACCCGTGACCGGGCGACCGACAATCACCCGCGGCTCTCCTAACGCCAAACGCTGAGCCGCCGAGCAGCCCGTCGAACCAGGCACGGTGGAAATCGGGGTGCCTGGACATTGATCGATTCCATCCGGGATGCCATCGCCATCACCGTCGATCGCACAGCCATCGGGGTCGATGCTCGCGCCCACCGCAGAGACCGGACAGCGGTCGTCGACATCGGGAATGCCGTCTTCATCGGCATCCGGAAGATCAGAACAGCCGCGCGCGTCGACAGGTTGCCCCGGCCGGGTGTACGGGCATTCGTCGATCTCGAACGGAACACCGTCGCCGTCGCCGTCGACAATAAACCCGGCACCCCAGACCGGAACGGTCATGAGGCACAGGCAGAGTCCGGCACGCCAGTGTCGAAAAGTTGGGTCCCCAAGCATTGAGAAAATCTACCTGTTTCGCGCAACACGGTCCATAAAAAAACCCCCGAGGGCATAAAAGCCATCAGGGGTTCCTCAAGCCGGACGGCACCAGGGCCGTCCGGCACTTCAGGTCTTACTTGCCGCGGGCGCGGATTTCGCCACGACGGTTCAACAAGCGGCCCTGCGGCGTCTTGTTGCTGGCAACCGGCTGAGTTTCGCCGAAGCCAAGCGTCACGATGCTATCCGGGTTCACACCCTTGCGGACGAGGTAGTCACGCACGGCGTTTGCACGACGCGTGGACAGTCCGGAGTTGTACTCCTTCGTGCCGACACTGTCGGTATGGCCGGTGATCTGCACGGTGACTTCCTTGTATTTCTCCTGCAGCGAGCGGATCTCGGCAGCGGTGTTATCCAGCAGCACCGATGCGTATTCGCTGATCGCAGAGCTGTCGAAGGCGAAGTTGACGTCTTCGAAGCGGCGCTCGACCGGCTCGGTCTGACCGCTGGACTCCAGCGGAACACCGAACTCGTCTACAGCGACCCCGGCAGGGGTGCGTGGCGAGCGATCCAGATCATCGGGTACGCCATCGCCGTCCGAATCAAGCGGGCAGCCAACGGCATCGACCGGAACACCGGATGGCGTGCCGGGGCAGCGGTCGTAGCGATCGCCCACTCCGTCACCATCGGAATCAGTCACACCGCCCGGAGCCGGCAGCGCCGGCGCAGTTTCGGTCTTGCGACCGACCGGGAAAACCAGACCCAGGCTGACGACCATCTCGCCGAAGTCGTTGCCGTTATAGAGGTCGTCTTCCGCAAACGTGTGGCGGTAGCGAGAATCCAGACGCAGCCCGACATCCGGACCTTCCGGCTTCTTGAGGAAGAAACCGAGCCCGATATCAGCGAACGCTTCATTCGACGTGAAGCCCGCGCCTTCCGGCTCGGTCCGCGCCAGACCGAAGCCGATCGAACCATAGGATTGGATCAGGTTGGTCGCCGGCAGGAACAGCATGTTATTGAGGCGGTAGCCGTAGACGGTCCAGTCCTGCGGGCCGGAGAAATCTTCGTAGAACAGCCCGATTTCCGTGCCCCACTTTTCATTGACGGCCAGGCCCACAGAAACCTCTGCGCCATATGCGTCGTCGGTGTTCCGATCGTCATCTGCGGCGATGAGACGGACTTGCGGTGAAACGTAAGGCCGGAGGTCACGCGCCTCGGCTGCCGTGGTCACGGTGCAGCCGAGCAGCGCAACAACGGCGATTCCCGCACGAATCTTGTCGAACATTATAGTTACTCCCTTAACGACGTCGGGTTTTTCGATGACGCATGGTACCGACGGGGATTATAGACCATCCCCATTCGTTGAATGCAATGTAGTTTTGACAATTCCCTCACACCAATCATGCCGTTTTATGACGCTACAGGTCTTTAGACGGTTTCCACGCTCCTTCTGACGAGCGAGACGGTTGCTACACTCCACCGCCGCTTCTAAGGACACTGCGAATGGAATGGCTGGCCGACTATCTCGTTTTTCTCGCCAAGGCAGTGACTGTCGTCATTGCATTCGTAGCGATCATCACAATGGTTGCAGCGGCTGTTCGCCAGCAGCGCCAAGGTTACAGCGACCGGCTTGATGTTCAGTCGCTCAACGAGCGCTACGACGCCTTCGTCGACACCGTTCAAGACGCCATCGCGGATGACCGCGGGCGCAAGCAACGCCGCAAAGCACGTAAGGCCGAGGAAAAACTGCGCAAGAAGGCGTCCAAACTCGGCAAGGCCGAACACAAGGCGAAGCTGTTCGTGGTCGATTTCGACGGCGACATCAAGGCATCGGAAACCGATGCGCTGCGCCATGAAGTGACCGCCATTCTGCAAACTGCCGAGCCTGGTGATGAGGTGCTGCTGCGCCTAGAATCCAGCGGTGGCATGGTGCACGGCTACGGGCTTGCGGCCTCTCAACTCGCACGTCTGCGTGATCATGGCGTGCGGCTCACGGTTTCGGTGGACAAGGTCGCGGCCAGCGGCGGCTACATGATGGCCTGCGTGGCCGATCGAATCTGTTGCGCGCCGTTTGCGATCATCGGCTCGATCGGGGTCGTCGCACAGCTGCCCAACTTCAACCGTCTGCTGCGCGAGCATAACGTCGACTTCGAATTGCATACGGCCGGAGAGTACAAGCGCACGTTGACGATGTTCGGAGAGAACACCGACGAAGGCCGGGCCAAGTTTCAGGACGAACTGGAAGAGGTGCATGGCCTGTTCAAGCGCTTCATCGAGCAGTTCCGCCCCCAGCTAGACTTGGCGACAGTCGCCACGGGTGAACACTGGTTCGGCACGCGTGCCAAGGAACTTAACCTGGTGGATGACGTCATCACCAGCGATGACCTGCTGTTGAAAGCCAGCCGGGAGAAGTCCATCTACCAGCTGGAGTTCCACCCGCAGCGCAGCCTGCAGGACCGACTCGCCAATGCGGTGGACAGCTCGTGGAAAAACATCCTGCGCAGCATTCGCCACGACAGCGGGACAACCTGGAACTAGCCCGCCGACACGGAACAAGGAGATTGTTCGATGAAATTGACCAGTGAGAGCTTTGCCGACCAGACCGCGATCCCCGGACGCTGCGCGTTCGCAGTCAAGCATCCGGACACTCACGTGCAATTCTCCGACAACCGCAACCCGCAGCTAACATGGTCGGACGCACCTCAAGGCACCTCGTCCTTTGCGCTGCTGTGCGTCGACCCCGACGCCCCGACCAAGCCGGATGATGTCAACCAGGACGGTCGCACCGTCCCCGCGGATTTGCCACGTGCGAACTTTGCCCACTGGGCGATGGTCGATATTCCGAGCAATGTCACGGAGATCGGCGAAGGTGCCTGCAGCCAGGGCGTCAGCCCGCGTGGGAAGTCCGACCTCATCGGCCCTGAAGGCAGCCGACAGGGCAAGAACGACTACAGCAGTTGGTTCGATGGAGATGCCGACATGGAAGGCACGTACCGCGGTTACGATGGCCCCTGCCCGCCGTGGAATGATGCGATCGCACACCGCTACGTGTTCAAGGTCTACGCGCTGGACTGCGCCACACTGGAATTGCCTGATTCCTTCACCGTTGCCGATGTCGAGATAGCGGCAAAGAGCCACATCCTGGCCAGCGCCGAATTGACGGGACTCTACAGCCTGAACCCGGATGTGCCAGCGGAATAGTCGTTATCGCCTGAGGGGGTGCCTAGTCGCGGGCCTGGTAGCGGCCGCTGTCCACTTCCCCAATTCAGCATCGGCCGGCATCCCACTGCCGGTGCTCGCGGACGGCACGCCGTCACTGGCGCCCATGCTGGAGTCAGTGCTGCCCGGCGTCGTCAACGTGGTCGCCACCGGACGCGTTCGTCAGCAAGCCCACCCGCTGCTCGACGACCCCTTCTTCCGCCATTTCTTCAATGCGCCACGCCAGCCCCGGTATCGCGAGACCCAATCCATCGGCTCCGGCGTCATCATTGATGCGCGTCGCGGTTATGTCGTCACGAACTACCACGTCGTCGAATCCGGCACGGAATTCCTGGTGCGGCTCGGTGACGACAGGGAGTTTCCGGCCACGCTGATCGGATCGGATCCGGATACCGACCTGGCGGTGGTCCGGATTCAGGCGGACCAGCTGCAAGCCATTCCCTTCCCCAAGAACGACAGCTTACGCGTCGGCGATTTCGTGGTGGCGATCGGCAACCCGTTCGGGCTGCGACAGACTGTCACGTCCGGCATCGTCAGCGCACTGGGGCGTCACGGACTCGGCCGTGGATACGAGGACTACATCCAGACCGACGCATCGATCAATCCCGGCAACTCGGGCGGCGCCCTGGTCAATCTGCGCGGCGAGCTGGTCGGCATCAACACGATGATCTACTCCAACAGCGGTGGCAGCATCGGTATCGGCTTTGCGATTCCGGCGCCCATGGTTCGGAACATCACCAAGGCCATCATCGACGATGGCCGCGTAATCCGACCCTCGCTGGGTGTCGTCGGCCAGGACTTGCACGCCGAACTCGCACAGGCCTTCGATTTGCAGCCTAACGACGGCGTGCTGGTCGCGCGCAGTCTCGAGGGCTCGCCGGCGGACCAGGCTGGCCTGGAACCCGGTGACGTCATCCGCAAGCTGGGCGATGTGCGCCTTCGTGACACGGACAGCCTGCGCCGCGCGCTGGGGCTGGCCCGAGCCGGGGAGCGTCTACCGCTCATATACTTGCGCAACGGCAAGCAGCACACGGTCACCGTGCGCCTGGTCGCGCCGGCAACGGCTGAAATCGACGGCGCGACCGTGCATCCGTTGCTCGACGGCGTCCGGCTGGCCAACATGACCGAACACCACCCGCTGGCGGGGCGTCTCCAGGGGCTGGTCGTCGAGCAGGTCGCCACGGGGTCCAGAGCGGCGATGGCTGGGCTGCGCAGCGGCGACATCATCACGCAAATTGGTCGTACACCGACCGGCTCGGTTGACGACGCCAAACGCGCTGCCACCGATGCGCAGGGCGAGTTGGTGTTGCGCATCCAGCGTGATCAGCGATCCGCGTTCGTCGTATTGCGGTAACCCGCCCCACGCTCGCTATACTCGTCACTCAACGAGGACTGTGCAGATGAACGATTCGGAACTGAGCGGGCTGGAAACGCGATTGCAGGCATTGCTCGCGGATTACCGGCGTCTGGCTGAGCACAATCGCCTGCAGGATCGCGAACTCTCCGAACTGCGCGCCTCCAATGCCGAACTCAAGCGCCGGCTACGCTCCATTCTTGAGCGAATTCGTGCCCTTGAGGTCGAGACGGCTTAGGGCTTCCCCTGAGCCATCAACGCGAAAAAGGTTCCGAGCATGGTGGATGAAGCAAGGTCGATCACCGTCACGATCATGGGTCGCGAGTATCAGATCGCCTGCCCGCCCGAGGAACATGAGCGCCTGACCGAATGTGCCGAGTACCTCAACGGACGGATGAATGCGATCCGCAAGCGCGGACGCTCCATGGGTATCGAACGCATTGCCATCATGGCGGCGCTGAACATCGCACGCGATTTCCTGGATAACCGCGATGCTGGCTCCGACCATGGCGACGTGGACGAATCAGCACGCCGCCGGCTGCGGCAGATGGAATTGTCCATCGACCAGGCATTGTCGGAGCGAGGTTGAACCCCCGCCTTCCTGGCAATGTCAAGCACTAGCCGAACGCGGCGAAATTCGGTGTAATGTGCAGGGTATCTCCTGCGGTGTTCGTCAGTGTGCCGGGTTACCTCCTGAGCCAATGCACCACACCGGGGAGGGTTGGTCGCTCGTGGTGAGCACGTCCACTTCGGTGGAAAGCCTAAGCGGGTGATCCGAATCCCCACCTGAGATCATGTCTCAGGGTCAATGGCACGCAACGGCACAGGCGGGAGATGCCTTCCCCAGATTCACTTTCGGAGCAGCGCAGCGCAATTCGCCGGCAGTTGCTTCGTGCGAGACGCTCGGTTGACGCCGCGACCCGTGCCGCGTTTCGAACGGCTGCGGTGGAGTTCGCGCTGTCGGATCCGCGAATCCGCCGAGCGCGCTCAGTCGCCGTCTACCACGCCATGCGTACCGAGGCACCGACGGACGCCCTGATCAGGACGCTCTGGCGACAAGGCAAACAAGTCTTCCTCCCGATCGTGAGGGGGCGGCGAATGCGCTTTGTGCGTTACGGTCCCGACGCACGGCTGCATTCGCGCGCGATCGGCATGCACGAACCCCGAGGGACGTGGTTGGCCTCATCGCGGCAACTCGATGTCGTGTTTCTCCCTTTGACCGGTTTCGACTTGCAGGGCAATCGGCTCGGCCTTGGCGGGGGATTCTACGATCGCACGTTCGCCACCAGTCGCGCGGGCGGTCGCATCTGGCATCGCCCCAAGCTGATCGGACTCGCGTTTTCGGTGCAAGGCGTGGACAGATTGCCGATCGCCGCGCACGACGTGCCCTTGCACGGCATCGTGACCGAGCTTGGCGCGATCGATTTCCCGGCGACCGGTTAGACTCCCGCGCCGACACCCCAATCACCGACAAACGCGAGCAGACATGCAGTACTGGCTGATGAAATCCGAGCCTAACGAGTTCTCATTCGATGATCTCAAGACCAGGCCCGAGCAAAAGGAACCCTGGGATGGCGTTCGCAATTACCAGGCTCGCAACATGATGCGCGACGCGATGAAAGTCGGTGATGGCGTGCTGTTCTACCATTCCAATTGTGACGTGCCCGGCATCGTTGGTCTGGCCAAGGTTGCCAGCCTGCCACGTCCCGACCACACGGCCTTCGACCCGGACGACAAGCACTTCGACCCCAAAAGCGACCCAGACAATCCACGCTGGTTTCTGATCGATGTGCAGTACGACCGACCGCTTCAACGCCCGATCGCCCTGGCGGAGATCAAGCAGCATGCCGACGCGCTGGACGGGCTGGCCCTGATTCGCCGTGGCAACCGCCTGTCGGTCATGCCGGTGTCGGCCGAGCACTGGGACTACATCTTGGGGCTGGAGTCGGCCGACGCGCCCTGACCGCGCAAGCCATCAGCGCTACCGCAAGAACATCCGATACGCCGGGTTGCCCGACTCATCCCAGTACCGGTAACCGATGCGCTGCAGGCGATCAAGAAAGTCCTGCAGTTCGCCTTGCGGCACCTGGAAGCCGGCCAGCACGCGACCAAAGGCTGCACCATGATTGCGGTAATGAAACAGCGAAATATTCCAGCGCCCCCCGAGCTGTTGTAGAAAGCGCATCAGCGCGCCGGGCCGCTCCGGAAACTCGAAGCGAAACAGACGTTCGTCCTGCAAGGCGTCCGCCCGACCACCGACCAGATGCCGCAGATGCACCTTGGCCACGTCGTTGTCGCTCAGGTCACTGATCTCGTAGCCCGCCTTGCGAAACTCGTCGCACAGCGCATCGCGCTCACGATCACCATCGCGGATCGCCACCCCCACGAAGATATGCGCCTTGGCGGCATCGGCATACCGGTAGTTGAACTCGGTCACCGCCCGTCGGCCGAGGAGCTCACAAAACTGCAGGAAACTGCCCGGCACCTCCGGCAAGGTCACGGCCAGCAAAGCCTCGCGGTGCGCGCCCAGAGCCGTACGCTCCGACACGTATCGCAGCCGGTCGAAATTCATGTTGGCGCCGCTCACCACCGCGACTAGTGTGCGGCCATGCAAGCCCCGGGCCTGAACGTCCCGCTCCAGCCCGGCTAGCGCCAGGGCGCCCGCTGGCTCGGGAACCGAACGCGTGTCTTCGAACACGGCGCGAATCGCCGCGCAGATCTCGTCCACCGAAACCTGGATGGTCCGGTCAACGCATTGCCGTGCGACGGCGAAGGGATAGGCGCCGATCTGGCGCACGGCCACCCCATCAGCGAATAGCCCGACCTGATCCAGCACCACTCGCGCATCGGCCTTTAGCGCGTGGTGCAGGCAAGCAGAATCCAGCGGTTCGACCGCAACAATCTCGGTGCCAGGGCGATGTCGTTTAATGTAGGCCGCCATTCCGGCGACCAGGCCACCGCCACCGACGGGAATGTAGACGGTGTCGATCGCATCGCGATGCTGATCGAGTATTTCCTTGGCGACCGTTCCCTGCCCGGCCATGACGTCGGGGTCGTCGTAAGGATGAATAAACGACTGACCCCGCTCGGCGATGAGCGAATTCGCATGCGCCAGCGCGTCGTCATAAGCATCGCCCACCAACACGACCTCGGCTCCGTATGCGCGGACCGCATCGATCTTGATCGACGGCGTTGTCTCCGGCATGACGATCGTCGTCCGGATATCCAGCGCTTGCCCAGCCAGCGCAACGCCCTGGGCGTGGTTGCCCGCCGACGCCGCAACAACGCCCGCAGCACGCTGCGCTGGTGTCAGTTTGGCGATGCGATTGTAGGCGCCGCGCAACTTGAAGGAATGCACCGGCTGCGCGTCCTCGCGCTTGAGCCAGATCTGGTTGCCCAGCCGACCCGACAGCTTGGCGGCCGAGTCCAAGGGCGACACGCGGGCCACATCGTAGACCGTGGCCATGTCGATAGCCTGCGCCAGAGCGTCCAGGTCAACAGCGGGCCATGCCGCGGAGTCAGCAGCGTCATTCATGCAAGGTAGACCGGAACGGCCTGCGGAGGAGTGTCGTCGTTTATCATACGGCGTCATCATGATCGCAACGAATCCTCCGACACCCCGCATCGGCTTTATTGGCGCCGGCAATCTCGCCACAAGTCTGATTGGCGGGCTCATCCAGGCCGGTTGGGCTCCCGACTCGCTATGCGCGGCGGATCCCTCCGATGCGAGACGCCAGCAGCTCACCGAGCAATTCGGTCTGCTGGTGTCACCGGAAAACGCGGACATCGTCCACCAGGCCGATGTCGTCGTGCTGGCCGTCAAGCCGCAAATCATGCGAGCGGTGGCGACGGCCCTGTCACGTGCGCTGCATCCCGACCAAACCGTGGTGTCTGTCGCCGCCGGCATCCGCGGCGATGCGCTAACCAACTGGTTGAGCTCGACGTTGGGCACGCCGGGAGTGATCCGGGCAATGCCCAACACGCCAGCATTGCTTGGCGTCGGAGCGACCGGACTGGTCGCGGTCAACCCGGTGAATGAACTGGGGCGCACGACCTCGGAATCGATTTTTTCGGCAGTCGGCCAGGTCGAATGGCTGGACAACGAAGCGCAGATCGACGCCGTTATCGCCGTCGCTGGCAGCGCACCAGCCTATTTCTTCGCGTTCATCGAAGCCCTGGCTCAAGGCGGCGAAGCGCTGGGTTTAAATGCCGACGTGTCGCAACGGTTGGCGATCCAGGCAGCACTGGGTGCGGCGCGGATGGCGGCCGAAACCGGTGAACCGGTCGCCACACTGCGCGAGCGGGTGACCTCCCCCGGCGGGACGACGGCCGAGGCATTGAAAGCGTTTCAGGCCGGTGACCTGGAGGGCCTGGTGCAGCGGGCGATGAATGCTGCGGTCGCGCGGGCACAGACGATGGCGGACGAATACGGAGCAACAAACTGATGGGACAGGGCGCGGACGCCGGACTCTTTCTGGTCAATACCTTATTCACGCTCTACATGAGCGTCGTCTTTCTTCGCGTCGTCCTGCGCTGGGTTTCGGCTGACTTCTACAACCCGCTATCGCAGTTCATCTGGCAGGTCACGAATCCTCCGGTGGCCCCGTTGGCGCGTGTCGTGCCGCGTTGGCGCAAACTCGATACCGCCGCGCTGGTCTTTTTAGTGGCCCTGGCGGTCGCGCATATCACCGTGGTCTTGCTGCTCACGCCTTACCGCCTCGGGCCGCTGGCAGTTCTGTGGTTTGCAGCGCTCAAGCTCATCGTGCTCGTGCTCAACGTCTACACGTTCACGATTTTTGTCCAGGCGATCATGAGCTGGCTCGGGCCGCAGCAAACGAATCCTGCTAATGCACTGCTGTGGAGCGTGAACCAGCCAGTCCTGACACCAGTCCGGCGCATCATTCCGCCCATTGGCGGCTTGGACCTGAGCCCGCTGTTCGTCATTCTCGGCCTGCAGGTGCTCAGTCGCCTGATCTCGCTGCCCGCCCTGTTCCGCTGATGCCGACGGACGACGGCGTCGGCCTGGTCCAGGCGCAGACGCTGCATTTCGACCAACCGCTGTCGCTGGAATGCGATGCGACGCTGCCGGCCTACGATCTGGCCTACGAGACCTACGGTTCGCTCAACGCCGATGCCAGCAATGCAATCCTGATCTGCCACGCGCTGTCCGGTGATCATCATGCGGCGGGCCGTTACAGTCCCGAGGACCGCAAGCCGGGCTGGTGGGACAACTGCATCGGCCCTGGGCGGCCGATCGACACGAATCGCTACTTCGTCGTGTGCTCCAACAATCTCGGCGGATGTGGGGGCTCGACCGGACCGGCGTCCACGAACCCCGCCACGAGTCGTCCCTGGGGCCCGGACTTCCCGATGGTCACCGTTGGCGATTGGGTACGCAGCCAGGCTCGGCTGGCCGCGGCATTGGGCATCTCGTGCTGGCATGCCGTCATCGGCGGCAGCCTCGGCGGAATGCAGGCGCTTGAATGGTCGATTCGCTATCCGGATCGCATCCGTCGCGCTGTGGTGGTCGCGGCGGCGCCCAAACTTTCGGCACAGAACATTGCGTTCAACGAGATTGCCCGCCATGCCATTCGCTCGGATCCGCGTTTCCACGACGGACGCTATCTGGAACACGATGCCGTACCCGGCGTAGGCCTGCGTCTGGCCCGCATGCTCGGCCATATCACCTACCTGTCGGATGACGGCATGCGGGCACGTTTCGGGCGGGATCGTAGAGCCGATCAGGCGCGATTCAACTTCGATGTGGAATTCGAGATCGAGTCCTACCTGCGCTACCAGGGCGAATCCTTCGTCAACCGGTTCGATGCCAACACCTATCTGCTGATGACCAAGGCCCTGGACTATTTTGATCCGGCACAGGCCGCAGGTGACGATCTCGCCGCCGCACTGGCGCCGGCGAGCGCCCGCTTTCTGGTGGTGGCCTTTTCCAGCGACTGGCGGTTCTCGCCCAAGCGCTCGCGTGAGATTGTCCAGGCACTGCTGGCGAACAAAAAGCAGGTGAGCTACCTCGAGATCGAATCGGACTTTGGTCATGACGCATTCCTGATGCCGATTCCGCTCTACCACCGTGCGTTGTCCGGTTTTCTGGAGGCCCCGGCATGAGCTTGCGCGCGGACCTTGCGCTAATGAGTCGCTGGATCGAGCCGGAATCCTCGCTGCTGGATCTGGGCTGCGGCGATGGCGTGCTGCTGGACACGCTCACGCGCCACCGAGAGGTCGTTGGTTTTGGCGTGGAGCTGGATGCAGAGCTGGTCGCCAGCTGCATCGAACGAGGCCTCAACGTGATTCAGCGCGACCTGGATGAAGGGCTATCCGATTTTGGAGACGGGGCCTTCGACTACGTCGTCATGACCCAGGCGCTGCAAGCGGTCCCCCACCCTCACCGACTGCTGCGCGACATGGTCCGCGTGGGCCGCGAAGCCATCATCACGTTTCCGAACTTCGGCCACTGGCGCACACGCTGGGCGCTGATCGCGGGCGGGCGCATGCCGATGACAGAAGCGCTGCCCCATCCCTGGTACTCGACGCCCAACGTGCGCCTGTGCACCGTGCGCGACTTCGAAGCCCTGTGTCAGGAAGAGCAGGTCACCATTGTCGAACGCGTCATGGTCGACCAACGCCACCGGTCCAACGCGATGATGCAGCGACTGCCCAACCTGCTGGGTGAGATCGCGGTCTATCGAGTGTCGGCCGGATGACGCGCCTCGCAACCAAGGTCCTGCTGCTGTGGCTGATGGTCTCGCTGCCTGCCGGCGCGGAACAATCGGTCCGCGACGATGACATCGTGATCCACTACTCCGCCATGACCACCGCCGACCTCACTCCCGACATCGCCAAGGCGCTCGACGTGACCCGCAGTCGCAAACGCGCGCTGGTGGTGATCCATGCACAGCATTTGGATGGCGCGAACCGGGTGTCGAAACTAGCCGACGTGCAGGGCCGAACCCGCAACCTGGTTTCACAACGCCGTGAACTCCGCTTTCGCGCGGTCAAAGACGGCGGCACCGACTACGCGATCGCCGTGGTGCCGGTGGCCAATCTGGAAACCCTGATCTTCGACCTGGAGGTGCGGGTGGAAGGCCATACCCGCGCGGTCCCGATTCAGTTTCGCCAGCAGTTCTACCACTAGGGAACAACACTCCCTAGCACTCGCCATTCAGGCGTCTGGCGCGACCTGCAGCTTGCGCTGAATCCAGTCCCGGTGCGGGATATGAAGCAAGTCGGAGAACCGACGCATCAGGTGTTCCTCGTGCTTGTCGAGCTTGCCGTCGGCGTAAGCAACCCGCCATAGCCGAGTGAGCACGTCGAGCTTATCCGCGTAGGACATCGAATCATTAATCGTGCTCACGAACCGGTGCAACGAGGCCGCATCGTCGGCACGTTGCGAAGCCGCATGCATCAGTTCGCCGATCTGGGACGGGGTCAGGCCAAACGCCTTCTCCAGCTCCAGCTCGACCGCTTGCCGTTCAATGGCATCTTCGGAGAAATCGGCCCGGGCAACTTCGACCATCAGCACGGCAGCCGCCAGCTGAGTGTCATCCATGCCGCTGCTGGCGTCCTCGTTGTCAGCCGACGCCGAGAACAATCTCGACGCCAGCTGCTTGAGCGCAGAGGCCATTAAAACCCGAACGCGAGCCGAAGATTGAACGCGGTATTGTCGCCAATCTGCTCAGCCTCGGCGGTGATCTTCATCAACGCCAGCGCCAGACGTACGCCGCCAAACACGCGGTCGAGGTCGTAGTCCTCGTCGTCGTAGCCGGCCACATCAGACGTGACCTCAGAATCAACCCGGCCATAACCGACATACGGCGTGGCGAACACGAAGCCCTTGGAAATCGACACGTCGTAGGACAAGGCCTTGGCCTCGATATCGTCTTCACCCGTGGCGGACTGGTAACCCAGACGCAGCGATACAGCGGGAATCGCGACATTGCCGGAGACGAAGGAGTACCGCGCCTCGCCACCCAGCAAGGTGATATCCGTGCCAGGAACCAGACCCAGCTGGGCGCCGACTTCCACGTTGATCAACGGGATCCCCTTGCTGGCAACCAGGCTCACGAAGCCCAACCCACTGGGGTCCTCACCCACCAGCGACTGCCAGCTGTCGCCATTTTCCACCGTGGTGTAACTCAGCATGGCGCCGACATCAAAGCCCAGCAGTCCACCGGTTTCGGCCGGGCTGGCCGACCGGTAGGCCAATGCCGCCGACAAGTCTTCCCCGACGCCACGGAAATCACCCTGCAAGGCTCCGCCGTCGTTCGGCAGATCCAGGTCGACCGCCATGGCGGACATCGGCAGTACAGCCAGGCAGGCTGCCGCGATCAATCGTTTCGACATTTGCGTTCCACTCATGTTTTGGAAAAGGCGGGCGGAGAATAGCAAACCCGTTTGACAGGTTATCGTCACACCCGCCAGGAATCAGGGCAACGCAGCCCAGCGTGCGACGATTGCCTGCGAGACCTGCTCACGCAACTCGGTGAGATGGCCGTGGAAGAAGTGCCCGACCTCCGGCAGCCACAGCTGCTCCGGCGGCTTGTCCAGCGAGGCCAGGGTCTTGCGGTTGTCGCTAGCGGCGATGACATCGTCCGCCTCGCCATGGATATAGAACCAGGGACAATCCAGGCGGGGCACGCCACCCAGCGCGGTGTAGCTCAGGGCGGGTGCCACAGTCACAAGCTGCGCTGGATCGCAGCGCGATGCGGCGTGCAGGCTGACCCAGCCGCCAAACGAGAATCCGGCCATCAGCAATGGTTGTTCGTCGAACTGTTGTCGAGCGTGCTCGACCACCGCCAGCGCATCATCCAGCTCACCGGCACCACCGTCATGCAGGCCCTCGCTATCGCCGACACTGCGAAAATTGAACCGGACGGAGATCAAGCCGGATTGTTCCGCCGCCCGCGCCAGCGTGTAGGCAACCTTGTTATCCAGCGTGCCGCCATAAAGCGGGTGCGGATGGCAGATCACTGCGATCCCGCGCGCCTCACCCTCGGCCTGGCCCACCGCAACTTCCAGCGCGCCGGCCGGTCCGTCAATGGTGTAGCGATCCCATTGGCTCACGACGTGACCACGTCCGCCGCGGGGTCGGGGCTTGGCTGCGCGCGGTCCTTGTCCTTTTGCTTGCGTCCGCTCGAGCGGCTGCGTGCCTCGGCTTCCGCGCTACCGGATTTCTTCGGCGCGTAGTAAACGACGGTCTCACCAGGGCGCGGCTTGATCGGTGCATGCGGCGCATGAAAGGTCAGGCGTTTGCCCTCTCGCAGCACGCCGATGCAAAGCGATCCGTCCGGCAGATCCGAGAGAAAATCCTCGTAGCTGTAAGCCTCGGTAATCTTGGTCTTGTAGAACTTCCAATCCTGGAAGTGACGCCGCCAGAGTTCCTCGTACTGGGCGTTCTCGGCGAAAGCCGGCACACCGGTGAACGGCCGTGCCACCGCCTTGCTCTTCTGGCGATTCCCGCCTTCGTCCGGCGCATACATCGGTAGCTGGAACACGCGATCGTGCTCCAGGCGGCCGGCGAAGTTACGGCAAACCAGCGCGTTGTACGCGTCGTTGCTGGTCGCTGCCAGCACGACATTGACTCCATTGAGGTGCAACGACAGCTGCAACTCGTCCGACAGAATCTCGCCGTAGATAACGTTGACGCCGGCCAGCCGCGCTTCCCGCAGGCGATGCCAGGACGAGTCCACCAGCAACACGGACAGGTTCAGGTCCTTCGCCAGGGCCTGCGCGAGTTCGGTGGTCCACGGCGAGGCGCCGACAATCAGCACGCCGTCGTCCGGGGTGGCCAGATCCAGGCGCTTGGCCAGCCAGCTGATGGTGAAACCGTGCAGCGTCACGGTGGTGAGCACCATTGCGAACACCAGCGGCAATAGCAGCTCGGCGTCTTCATAGCCGGCATCGAGCATCTCTGGCCCGAACAGACCGGCCACGGCGGCGGCGACGATCCCGCGCGGCGCGATCCAGCTCAACAGCAGGCGCTCGTTCCATTTCATGTCGGCGCCGATCGTGGCGAGCAGAATCGACAATGGACGAACGACGATGAGCATCGACGCGACCAGCGCGATGGCATGCCAGTCCAGATGCGAAATCGTCACCGGATCCAGATCGGCAGTCAGCAGAACGAACACGGAGGACACCAGCAAAATGGTGATGTACTCCTTGAACCGTCGCATTTCCTCGAAATTCGGCAGTTCCAGATTGCCCAGCACCATACCCATCAGCGTCACGGCGAGCAGCCCGGCCTCGTGCTGAACGGCATTGCTGAGTGCAAACACCAGCAGCACGCCGGCCAGCATGCTCGGCGCCTTCAGGTATTCCGGCACGTAACCGTTGCGAAACGCCCAGCCGACGAGCAACGCTGCGCCCCCACCGATGATGATCGCGGCCACCGAGCCAATGCCCAGCGAAATCAGCACTGAATCCAGCGGGTCACCGCCGCCGGAATAGACGAAAAACTGGAAGATCAGCACCGCGGCCAGCGCGCCGATCGGATCATTGATGATCCCCTCCCACTTCAAGTAGCTGGCCGTGCGGCGGTTCAAGCGCGCCTGTCGCAGCAGCGGGATGATCACCGTGGGGCCGGTAACGACCATGATCGCGCCGAAGACCAGCGCCACGGGCCAGTCCAGATCGCCGATACCCTTCGCCGCCAGGCTGCCCAGGCCGAATGCGAATATGGCGCCGATCGACACCAGTCGCTTCACGCCAGATGCGGCTTCCTTGAACTCATGCAGCCGCAGGGTCAGGCCACCCTCGAACAGGATGACGGCGACACAAAGGCTGACAACGGGGCGGTAGACATCACCGAAGTCCACGCTGGGGCGCACGAAGCCCAACACGGGGCCAACGGCGACACCGGCCAGCAGGAACAACACAATCGCCGGCAAACGCATACGCCACGCGATCCACTGCGCGGCGACGCCCAGCGAGACCACGAGCACGAGCACATTGAGCAAGTCGTGAGTCATGGATTAGTCAGGTTCGCCAGCGACGGGCGGCAGGTCGTTATAGCACAGCGCCCAGCAGCGCCATGTAATGATGAAATCAGCCCAGACCTTCCCAGCCGGACTTGCGGCGCCGCAGGTGTGGTGCGACCAGGCCGAGGGCCAGGCCGATGAACGCGATGGCCGCGCCGGTAATCCAGTTGTCGCGCAGCGACTGCTCGTTGCGCAGTTCCATTCCCAGTCGATCGCGCTCTTGCTCCAACGTTCGCACCTCTTCGACGAGCTGCTCGTTGCGCCGCTGGATCTCCATCGGCCGTGCAGCGGCCGACGACACGCGGCGCAGTTCGGTTTCCAGGCTGCCGACCTTCTCTTCCAGCTGACCGATCTGCGTTCGCATCTGCGTGTTTTCGGACTGGACCGTTTCGAGCTGCGCAACGGCCTCGGCCGCTTGTTGCTCCGCCTGAGACTGCGCTTGCCGAGCGGTGTCCACGCGTTCACGGGCCACAGGATTGTTCTGGAGGTAGCGGCTGAGCACCCAACCTTCCGTTCCGGAGGAAGTGCGAACCTGGGTGTAGCCGGACTCGGCATCCTGTTGCAACACTTCCACTCGTGAGCCGCTATCCAGCATGGCGCGGATGCCGAATTGCGTGCCTTGCCCCCGACGCAGGGTAATTTCCAGCTCATCCGTCACGTAGGCCGTGGCCGCGAGCGCAGAAAATGGCAAAGCAGCCAGCAGACAGACAATTAGCGATACGGCTCGATTGGTCACAGAATCCTCCATGAAGCGTGACAGACCAGGCGGCGAAAGGCGCGGGAGTCTAACAAAGCCTCGCTAGCGGGCATTGATCAAACCCTCGGGCTGTTGATCGACCAGCAAATCGGCGAATAAGTTCGGATCATCAAAATGCCGTGAGCCGACGAACGCGATCGCATGCCGCCCCCATATTCGCATTGTGCCCGGCGAACGCACGCCGCTGGGCCACAGATACCATCGCTCCGACCGCCTCGACTCCGGCACCAGCCCATCGGCACCGAACAAAGCCCGACGTTGCCCGGTCCCGGCCATCGGCATCGACAACAAATCGGTGTAGGCGGCAAGCCGGTATCGCTGGGCGCCGTCCGCTGCAACGGCGGCGGGGCTGACGTCCACGATGAGATGATCGGTGCGCCGAACGGCGACCTCCACCCGGCCCGGCGTCCTGACCACCTCCGGCACAACCGCCGGCTCGGCGATGTCTTGCGCCGCGACAACCGCGTCGGGAGGAAACAGCACGTGGTAGCACCCGCAGGGGTGGATGCTGTCGCGCATACGCAGCTTGCCATCTCGATCCAGCGTCACCCGCCACAGGATGCCGTCCAGCGCACCGGCATACGGATCCCAGCCGGACTCGGCTGGGCGGCCGGCAAACCACAGCGTGTAGATAAGCTGCCAGACCAGCTCCCCCCGGTCCTGCCAGGGCAGCAGTTGCACATGCGCGACGGGCCGCGCTACATCAAAGGCAAGCTGATCCTCCATCCACACCGGGCGCCCTGGACGATCCGCATCCGTGGCGACGTCGAGCCGAAACACGGGCGCATGCTCGGCAACCCAGTGCGTCAGTAATGCGCGATCCGGCCGTGGCAGACCTGGTAGCTCCGGCGCCTCCGCCAATAGCCGGTCGATCAACGCAGGGGCAGCCACACTGGCTTCGTAGACCTGCCACGCGCTGTGCTGCTGGGACGCGCCGTAGTCGGCCAGGTAATCGTACTGCCAGGCGCGCACACCCGCCTTCAATCTGATGCGCGTGATGGGATAAAGACCCAGCCAGCGCTGCCACCGCCGGTACGCCGACGGCTGGGCACTGCGGTCCATCCAGGCGTTCCATTGCGCGTCATCAACCGTCGCATCCAGCGCCTGCCGCGCGCAACGCTGCATCTGCCGTTGCAGCGTGCCGGCCATCGCTTGGTCATCGGCGTTCATCAGCGCCGCCGTCCATGCCCGATTCCCCAACGTCGCGGTCGCCGCGAGCCACTGACGGCGAGCATCAGGGTCGTCAGCCACCGGCCAGCGATCCCAGCCACGGAAGCTACGAAACCATGGCGCACCATCCAGGGGCATGCCATAGGCGGTCTGGACACGCTGTTTTTTGGTGAAGTCCTCGTAACGGGTTGCGACCTGTTCGCAGGGCAGATTCGACGCCATCGTCGGCGGTCGCTCCACCGAGCCGGGCACGACACACCCGACCATCGCCAACGAGAACAGCAATGCCAGCAACGGGTTGTCGCACTTAAACCGTGCGTCTATAGTCACCGTGCGGTGCACACAGGGAGTGTTGCGCCTGGAATTCACTCTATAACGGAACGCGGAGACGAACATGCGGCGCCACACTCTAGCAGCAATCTTATTGGGCATTGCGGCATCGGGGCCAGCTGCTGCCAGCAGCTATGGAGCCCCCTCGCCAGAAGGTTTGATGTTCCTCGAAATGGGTTTCGGAGATGCCTCGGCCCAGCCGCTGGTGCAGAAACTTCGCTATGGATTCCAGTTCGATGTCGCACACGGCTTCGAGCAGATCGACCGCCCGAAAATGTTGCGGATGGAATTCAACAGCAATCAGATGTCGCCGATGGGCCTCAACCGCTTCGAGGTTGGCGGCGTCAACGTGCTGACCACGCATTACCGGATGAACGCAGCCGGCATGTTCGAGGGCTACTCGGTCATCGATTTCGGTTTGCTCGCGATCGGCGTGGCCGGTCTTGCTGCGATTGGCACCGAGGTATTCGACAGCGACGAAACCGAGGAAGTCGCGCTGCCCGGTGATGACGGCGACGACGGCGATGGTGGTGACGACGGCGATGACGGCGACGACGGAGGCGATCCGGTCTGCGGCCTGATTCCGCTGCCCGGCTGCCCGTAACGTCGGCCCGCAGCACCAAGAACGGCCCGGCTAGTCCGGGCCGTTTTCATTCCTCGCCCCGGACGCCAAACCATGATCGACATCGGCGCCAACCTCGCTGACGCCAGCTTCGACGCCGACCGGCCGGACGTTCTGGACCGGGCTTGGTCCGCCGGCGTCGAGCACATCGTCCTAACCGGCTCCTCGGCGTTCAGCAACCGGCGGGTACAGGAGATCATCGGGCTGGCGCCAAGCCGCCTCTCGGCGACGGCGGGCCTGCATCCGCACTACGCCTCCGAGTGGACGCCGGCGCTGGGCGACGAGATCCACGCGCTGGCCAACGCGCATCGGCTTGTTGCCGTCGGGGAATGCGGCCTGGACTATTTCAGAGACCTGTCAGATCGCGGCGCCCAGCGCCGCGCCTTCATCGAGCAGTTGGCCATCGCGGTCGAGCACGGTCTCCCGGTGTTCCTGCATCAACGGGATGCGCACGCGGACTTTGTGGCGGTACTCCGCGAATATCGCGCCTCACTGGTGGATTGCGTGGTGCACTGCTTCACGGACACCGCCGATGCACTGGCTGATTACCTGAGCCTGGACTGCCACATTGGCATCACCGGCTGGATCTGCGACGAACGGCGAGGCCAGCATCTACTGGATTGCGTCGGGAGCATCCCGCCACAGCGCCTGATGATTGAAACAGATGCGCCCTACCTGCTCCCCCGGACGATCCGCCCACGGCCGAAATCCCGGCGCAACGAGCCCATGCATCTTGGCGTTGTGGCCGACGCCGTTGCCGCAGCACGAGACGAATCTGTCGAGGTGCTTCGCAGCGCGACCAGCGCCAATGCCAGGCGGTTTTATCGGCTGCCTGAAACCCCCGAGCCCGCTGGCCGCTAACCCGGGCGCGAACACCACTGTCCGCCGCGTTAGCGCATGGAGCGCAGCCGCACCGCAACCAGCACGGCCACGGCGGCTGTCGGCAAGAAGGCCGTGACCACCGGCGACAAGCCATAGATCAGCCCGGTGCTGGATGTGACCTCGTTGACCAGATAAAAGCCCACCCCGAACAGCACGCCAATAAACAGGCGCTGCCCCGCCCCGCTTTGCCGCAGCGAGCCAATCACGAAGGGCACGGCGACGAGCATCATGACAATCACCGTGATCGGCGCCGCGAGCTTGCGCCAGAACGCCAGCGACGAACTCTCGGCGTCCAGGCCGTTACGCTCCAGGTACTCCACATAGCGCCACAGCCCCCAGGCCGAAAGGCTTTCCGCTTCCAGCACGAACAGCCGCAGCACATCCGGGGTTAGCTCGGGCGTCAAATCCATCGGCCAGGGCTCCTGGTCCATGGTTTCCACGCGAATCTCGTCCTCCAAGAAACGCGTGCGGCGCACCCCTTCAAACGTCCAGTGATCGTCGTCGTAGCGCGCCGAATCGATGGCGATCGCCGCATCCAGGCTGCCATCGTCACTCAGCCTGAACAGCTCAACCTGACGAATCTGGCGCTCGCTGACCAGCTCGCCGATAAAGACGAAATGCTTGCCATCACGCAACCACACCCCGTCCTTGCTACCGCGGGCACTCTCACCGTAGCGGGCGACACTGCGGATCTCATCGGCCAGCGGCGTCGTCACCGGTACGAGCAGCTCACCCAGGGCGAACGCCAGCGCGCCGATCACCACGCCGGCCTTGGCCACACCCCAGGCCAGCCGAATCACCGAGATACCCGCGGCACGCATGGCGACCAGTTCGGAATTCGCGGCCAAGGCGCCCAGACCCATCAGGGTGCCGAGCAGCGCGATGACGGGAAACATCACATACACCGTCTCCGGAACCTGCAACGCCACGTACTGGAGAATGGCGCCAATCCCGTACTGGCCACGACCGAGATCCTCCAGTTCGGTGACGAAAGTGATGAACGTGGAAATCGCCAGCAGCGCCGCACCGACGACCAGCGTCAGGGTGAACACCGACTGACGCAGATACGCGTCGACCCGCCTCATGACGAACTACGCCCGAGCAGGCGAAGCCGCCCATCACGGAACAGATAAAGCCACACCACGGCCAGGGCGACGAGCATGTGAACCCACCACATCCCCAGCCAGGCCGGGATCAGCCCCTTGCCTACCCAGGCCTGCGCCACACCCAGAACGTTGACATAGACGATGTAGGCCCCGATGCCGAGGATGAGTTTGGCGTAGCGGCCCTGCCGCGGCGAGGTATGGGATAGCGGAACGGCCAGCAGCGCCAGCAACAGCACGGTGATCGGCGACGACGCCCGCCACTGCAACTCGGCGATGTCTTCGGGCTGACCGGAGGCAAGCAGATCGGTGGTTGCAGCGATCTTCCGCTTGCCGACCTCGTAAACGAAACTGGGGGCAGGAAACCGGAATCCGTTGTCAACAAAGGACAGCACCCGAAATGCCGCCTGCCCCGGCTGGCCTTCATAGCGATAGCCGTTCTTCAACGCCAACGTGCGATCCCCCGTGTCGGCCTCAATCGACTCCCGCCCGCTCTGAGCGACCAACACACCGGCGCGAGCCTCGCCAAAGCTGCGCACGAAAATCTGCTCCATCGTGCCTTCCGCGGCATCCCGCCGCTCCACATAGAACACGGCAGGCACGCCCGGAATCGTACGGAACTGTCCGGGCTCGAAGGCCGAGAAGGCAATCTGCTGCTGCGCGCGCTTGATCAAATAATCCGCGGTGCGCCCCGCCCAGGGCGACAGCGCAAAACTGAGAATCGCGGTGATGGCCGCCAGCGCGATGCCAAGCCGGATGAACGGCCTGTAGAGCGTACCCAGGCTGACACCACAAGCCGCAATCGCAGCCATTTCGCTATCGCGATAAAGCCGGCCAAGGGACAGCATCACCGCCAGCAGCAAGGACACCGGTATCAGGATGACCAGATATTGCACGCTGGATAGCGCAACCACCTGTAACAACAGGGTTTCCGGCAGCTCCCCACTCGCGGCAAGCCCGAGAAAACGCGCGAATCGCGTGGACAGCATGATTGCCAACAGCACCAGTGTGACCGCCACCCAGGTCAGACCCGCCTCGCGAAACAGGTAGCGGTCGAGAATTAACGGGCGCATTCGGCAGGCATCAAGAGTTGAAATTCGGTGGTCAACTTGGACTTGGGATGAAAAATACGCCGAACCGCCTAGAATGGAGCGAGACGGCCTAAGAGCCGGACAATTTGTCCCGTCATCAGCTCGATGCCCGGAGGCTCGAGCGCTGATTCCGACAGCGGACTCCATCCGGAGGTTCGCTGAGCGTCTGTGTCAGTTTAATACCAAGGAGAAAGGACGACACATGGAATACTTTGTCAAGAGTGGCAATCCCGAGAAACAGCGCGTTGGGTGCGTGGTCGTCGGCGTATTCGACCGCCGCAAGACCACCATCGCCGCTGGCACGCTGGACCACGTGAGCGCGGGCGCCATCGGCAGTGTCATGCGTCGCGGCGACATGGACGGCAAGCTGGGACAGACCCTGATGCTGCACAACCTGCCCAACATGTTCTGCGACCGTGTGCTGCTAGTTGGCATGGGCAAGGAGCGCGATCTCGACGACGCCAACTTCCGCACGGCCTGTACCACCGCCGCCAAGACCCTGAAGAAATGCGGCGCCAAGGATGCGGTGAGCTACCTGACGCATGCCAATGTCAAAGGCCGCTCGCATGGCTGGAAAGTGAAGCAGGCCGCGCTCATGACCGAAGCCGCGTTCTACAGCTTCACCGAGTGTCGCGGCGAAGAGGCGCGCAACAACATCGACCCGCCGAAAATCGAGCGCATCACCTTCGATGTACCGCGCCGCAGTGATCTGGACGAAGGCGAAGTCGGCCTGACCGAGGCCCTGGGGATTGCCAAGGGTGTGGCGACGTCACGGCGCCTCGGTGATCTGCCGGGCAATATCTGCACGCCGACCTTCCTTGCCGATCACGCGCAGCAGCTCGCCAAGGACTACAGCAAGATCAAGACCCGCGTGCTGGAAGAAGCGGAGATGGAGGAACTCGGCATGGGTGCGCTGCTCTCCGTATCACGCGGCAGCCGCCAACCGGCCAAGCTGATCATCATGGAGTACATGAACGGGCCGAAGGACCAGAAGCCGGTGATCTTTGTCGGCAAGGGCCTGACCTTCGATGCCGGCGGTATCAGCATTAAGCCCGGCCCCAAGATGGACGAGATGAAGTACGACATGT